>NZ_LJQT01000139.1:0-16287 GCF_001400515.1 Pseudomonas meliae
TGTCTACACCCTCTTAGCGGGCGGCATTTGCATTAACTGCGCGATCTGGGGGCTGCGGTTGGGATATTGTGAGTCCGTTTTTGGCCGCTCTCTGCTCACCACCACTGGCGGGGGGCGGCCAAAAGCGGTCGGTCGTGACAGGCCAAAACTGGCTAGAACCGGACGCCTAGCCGGATTCCTTCAAACTGATAAGCCTGCTACACCGAACGATTGTGTAGCATGGGGCGCTGCAATAGGAGATCCAAGGTAGGGACGTATGAATAACCGCAATGAGAAATCTTCGGACTTGCTTCATTACTTCAAGTCTCGCAAGGAATATGCTGCTTCCCGAATGTTCGGCTTATCCGATCAGACGGAGCTCTGTTTTGCTTTGTCGGGGCTGACGTTTCAAGGTGGCCCTTACGTCTTCCGAAAGATCGGAGAGTTGCGGGAAGTCATTCATCCCCCAGGAGAGATTGAGCTAGCCGCAGCTCTGAGAAATAAGACTTTACTGAGCGCCGTCGCTCGTCATATGCCCGCAGTAACCCATGAGCTTGCGCTGCGATGTAGCGAGCCGAAGTTCGCACAGGCGAATCTGAACATCGGCTGGTGGATCATTTCCGCGCTTAGATGCCGTACGCTTACCGAAATACTGGTTCCCGCAGTAGCAAGCGCCTCATGGGACGTCATACCAGCTGTTCAAGCTGACTCCTGCGAGATTCAACTGCTTGAGGACGTGCCTGCGGCTAGGCAGCTGAGCCCCAGAATCGAAATACCTGTAGCTTCTCTCGACTGGGTCCAGGCGAACCTTGAGCGCTGGATAAATTTGCTGGAGCTACCTGCATTCAGGCTAGCTACCGACTCCCTAACTACTCACCACCAGCATGCAAATTTGAGAATGGCAGCCGCAGCCCTCTGGGCGGGTTTTGAGGCCCTCTTTGGGATAAGCTCGGAGCTTCGTTTTCGCCTTGCGCTGCTTGCAGCTGCATACCTTGAGGAGCGCGGCCCAGAACGTCTTGCTCTCTATCGACGGATTAAAAAACTGTACGACTATCGGTCAAAAGCAGTACACGGTGGGGCCACCTCCGACGATCTCCTGACTAAACACATAATTGAGGTGCGGGGACTTTTGTCCCGATTGATGTGCCGCATGACAGAAGCAGGCACCTTGCCCACTACCGACGAATACGAAGAGCTGCTTTTGAGTTGATGCCCTACTGACGCCAGTTAACCGCCCAAGCTGTTTGAAAACGCCAGAGTTACCCAGGTGTTTTGGCGTTACCTTGAGTGAGTATTCACCCAAATTTGATCCGGTCGGGAAACTCCGAGCGCGTAGGATGGAGGCGCTTTTGGAGGGCAATAAAAACCGGAATACTCTAATGGCTGATTCATATGCCCGTGCATTCAATTATCGACAGCCCTTAGTTTTCGGGTTGGTTGTGGTTGGTCTTGTCTGTCAGATATATTTGAATACTGTTTTCCGTCTGTATGAGTCTCAAGAGCGTCAACGGTAAGTGACATGGCGTAGTGCAGCTGGTTAATGTATGGGGCCATTATCTCTTTAAGTTCTAGGAGTGACTTCGTTTGTATGGCTGTTTGTTCTACTACCGGCTTTCCGAGTTTTATGAGTGATACGGTCAAGCTCCAGTCTAAGTTTTTACTATTTGAGGAGTGGAGGGCGAGCATTACGCATCGCATGGCCACAGTCGCGTTGCCTTGGATGTCTGGTAGATATTGCTCGCTTTCGTTTGGTAGGATGCAGGCGGATGTTGAAACGAAATCATTTCTAATGGTTTTTGGTATTCCGTATTCATCTAGCTTGGTTATCAAAGGCCATGCATATAAGGCACGTAACATCCTAGCTTTTTTTGCATAGTTACTCGTATCTTCTACTCTGTGTTGCGCTATTGTTTCCAGCTCTTGGGCCATCTTGTTTAGGTTTTTTGTCCGCTCGCTTAGGTCTGATTTTTCAGAGTTTGTGAGGTTGAATACGTCAACATCATGCTCATTTAATAGTTTCAATGAATTTGCAAGCCGTTTAGCGTCAGAAGCTGCTTTCCTCAAAGCGCTAAGTCGGATTTGAGTGTCACTTTTATCTAGAACTATAAGCTCATTTTTTTGCTCTGTTAGGAATTCTATTAAGGATGCCTTTCTGTCCGACGATAGATGATCTAAGGATGGATGCACTAAGATGCTTTCTATCAGTTGACTACGAAATTTTTCCTGGTCGGCATCGTTGTCAGATCGCAGCATCTGAAGCCTCCTTTTTCCACTGATCAAGCTTGTCTGCCCAATGCTGCATCATTTCTGCTCGCTCAACCATATATGTAGCGTGATTGTAGGCCCTACGAACCGAATTAGGCTCTGCATGAGCCAGCTGCGCCTCAATTGCATCAGATCTGTAACCCATTTCGTTAAGCCTCGTGCTTCCTGTTGTACGAGTTCCATGGGGACTGTATATCGTTGCCCAACCGAGTTTTTCAGTGCTTGGCGAAAAGCAGCATCAGACATCGGCTTGTGGCGATCATCTCGGTTAGGAAAAACATAGGCGCTTTGGCCGGTGATTGGCTGCATTGTCGTTAGTATCGAGACTGCCTGGCGGGGGAGGGGAAGCAAATGTTCCCGACGTGCCTTCATCCGCTCTTTAGGGATTTTCCAAAGCCCATTGGCTAGGTCGAATTCATCCCACCTCGCCTGAACGCTTTCATTGGCTCTCGTCAGCGTCAACCACATTAACCTGAATGCCATCTGCGTCTGGAAATGCCCTCCGTGGGACTCGAAAGCATTGAGTAGATTGCCTACCTGGCCTGACGTAAGTGCCGCTTTGTGTTGGGTTTTGTTCGGTGGCAGAGCCTTTCTCACAGGCCATACGGGATCGGCGTCGGCTCTAAGAGTAGCGACTGCTAGCTCAAAAACTCCTGACATCGTGCGTTTTGCTTCGGCAGCTACCGATGGGGCCCCGCGCTTCACTGTTTTATTCAGGATGTCGAGTACATGTGCTGATGTGATGGTTCGAACTGGAAGTTTCCCTATCGAAGGGAAAACAACCCTCTTTAGCATCCCCAATCTCCGAGACTTCGTCACCGGCTCCCAGCTCTTAAGAGCAAGCCACTCTTGGGCGATCATCTCAAATGTGTTGGAAGCATCCATCTCCCGTTTGATTTTCGTGAGCTGTCTGTTCTGCACTGGGTTGATGCCCTGTCTGACCAGCTTGCGGGCCTCATCGCACTTCTCTCGGGCATTTGCCAGCGACAGGTCGGGATAATCGCCGAGGGCGAACCAGGAGGCCTTTCCGCAAAGCTTAAAGCGGTATCGCCATGCCCTCACCCCGTTAGGCTTTACCTCAAGGTACAGGCCTCTAGCGTCGTTGATGCGATACAGCTTGTCTTTGGCTTTTGCAGCCCGGCAGTGAGCGTCGGTGAGCATTGGATGACTCGGTTTTCACAGGATGCATTCATCGTATACACCTAAAAACGGCTTGTCCAAAAATCATATACACGAGCGTAGTCGCTTTTTTTCTGCATGGTCGTGCAATCGCATGCAACACATAGAAACGCGAAAGCCCCATAGAATGGGGCTTTCTGAGCGATTTTTAAGCCTTTAAGCAACCTTATGCAATCACCTGCAATGTTATCTACAGTTTACACGTTAAACCTGAAATGCATCACATCACCATCCTTGACGACATATTCCTTGCCTTCCAGACGCCACTTACCCGCTTCCTTGGCACCGGCTTCACCCTTGAACTGGATGAAGTCGTCATAGGCCACGACTTCGGCACGAATAAAGCCTTTTTCAAAGTCGGTGTGGATGACGCCTGCGGCCTGTGGTGCGGTTGCACCGACGCGGACGGTCCAGGCGCGAACTTCTTCGACGCCAGCGGTGAAGTAGGTCTGCAGGTGAAGCATTTCGTAGCCAGCGCGAATAACGCGGTTCAGGCCGGGTTCTTCGAGGCCCAGCGCTTCGAGGAACATGTCTTTTTCTTCGCCGTCATCCAATTCGGCGATTTCGGCTTCGATCTTGTTGCAGACCGGCACCAGCATTGCGCCTTCTTCTTCGGCGATGGCGCGGACCACGTCCAGCAACGGGTTGTTCTCGAAACCGTCTTCGGCAACGTTGGCAATGTACATGACCGGCTTGGTGGTCAGCAGGTGGAAGCCACGGATGGTGGCCTTCTCGTCGTTGCTCATGCTCTTCATCAGGCTGCGTGCTGGCTTGCCTTCGCTGAAGTGGGCGATCAGTTGTTCAAGCAGGCCTTTCTGGACCACTGCGTCCTTGTCACCGCCCTTGGCATTGCGCGTGACCTTTTGCAGTTGCTTCTCGCAGCTGTCGAGGTCAGCGAAGATCAGTTCCAGATCGATGATCTCGATGTCGCGCTTGGGGTCGACGCTGTTGGAGACGTGAATCACGTTCTCGTCTTCAAAGCAGCGCACCACGTGAGCGATGGCGTCGGTCTCGCGGATGTTGGCGAGGAACTTGTTGCCCAGGCCTTCGCCTTTTGAGGCACCTGCCACCAGGCCTGCGATGTCGACGAACTCCATGGTGGTCGGCAGGATGCGTTTCGGGTTGACGATGGCTGCCAGGGCCGCCAGGCGCGGGTCAGGCATCGGCACGATGCCGCTGTTCGGTTCAATGGTGCAGAAGGGGAAGTTCTCGGCCGCAATACCAGATTTGGTCAGGGCGTTGAACAGGGTGGACTTGCCGACGTTAGGCAGGCCGACGATGCCGCAATTGAATCCCATGGTGTTTCCCCTCGAGTGATGTCAGGCCTTCTGGCTGTGCAGGTTTTTCATCGCCCGGTTCCATTCACCGGCGAAGATATCCGGCAGCACGCCGAGGGCAAAATCGATACTGGCGTCCAGTTTTTCCTGTTCGGCGCGTGGCGCTCGACCCAGGACAAAGCCGGATACCTTGCTGGCATCGCCCGGGTGGCCGATGCCAAGCCGCAAGCGATGAAATGTGTTCTGGTTGCCGAGCTGCGCGATGATGTCGCGCAGGCCGTTATGACCGCCATGGCCGCCACCCACTTTGAGTTTGGCAACGCCCGGAGGCAGGTCCAGCTCGTCATGCGCCACCAGAATCGACTCAACCGGAATACGGTAGAAACCGGCGAGTGCCGCGACGGCCTGGCCGCTACGGTTCATGTAGGTGGTGGGGATCAGCAGACGAACGTCCTGACCTTGATGCGTAAAACGCCCGGTCAGGCCAAAGAATTTGCGCTCGGGAACGAGATTGACTCGCTGCGCCGCAGCAATACGCTCAACAAAGAAAGCCCCTGCGTTATGCCGGGTCTGTTCGTATTCAGCGCCTGGATTTCCCAGGCCCACGATCAGTTGTATGGCGGTCACGACAGGGGCTCTTCCTTTGGAGTTGAGGGTTAAACCGCTGACGACAGCGGCAATGTGGGCGAAAACTGCTCATTTACCATGATGTAAACTCAGCGATCTCGCCCGCTTTGCCTGCTATCGCTCGCGATGTTTCCTGAGCAACTCCGACGTTACCAAGTAATGAATTACTCGGCTGCGCCTTCTTCACCTTCTTCTGCTTCGTCTTTGACGATGCGCGGTGCGTGGACGTTGGCGATTGCCAGGTCAGCACCGTGTGCCAAGGCAACGAACTCGACGCCTTTAGGTGCTTTCAGCTCGGACAGGTGAACGTTGTCGCCCACTTCCAGCGCGCCCAGATCAACCTCGATGAACTCAGGCAGGTCTTTAGGCAGGCAGGTCACTTCCAGTTCAGTAGTAGTGTGCGAGATCTCGCCGCCTTTCTTGACTGGAGCTTCTTCGTTCAGGAAGTGGATCGGCACGATTGCGGTCAGTTTCTGGCCGGCAATAACGCGCACGAAGTCAGCGTGCATCACGTGGCCTTTGGCCGGGTGACGTTGCAGCGCCTTGATGATGACGTTCTGCTTCTGGCCGCCAACGTTCAGCTCGATGATGTGGCTGTAGGCCGCATCGTTTTCGAGCAGTTTGGCAACTTCCTTGGCCAGCATGCTGATGAACTCAGGGGCTTTGTCGCCACCGTAAACTACAGCTGGAACCAGGCTGGCGAGACGACGCAGGCGGCGGCTCGCACCTTTCCCCAGGTCGGAACGCTGTTCTGCATTCAGGGTAAATTCGTTCATGTTGTATCTCCAAATTAACCACATCCGCCGTTGCGTTTGCGACCAGCGCTTGGGCGGTATGGGCAAAAAAGCCCCACNNTTTTGTCAGGGCGGGGCGCTTTTCGTCTGCGTGATGTCAGTTAACGGAACATCGCGCTGATCGATTCTTCATTGCTGATGCGGCGAACCGCTTCGGCGACTACCGGCGCAATATCCAGTTGACGGATACGGCTGCAGGCTTGTGCTGCTGCGGACAACGGGATGGTGTTAGTGACCACCAGTTCGTCCAGCACGGAATTTTCAATGTTTTCGATCGCCCGGCCCGACAGCACAGGGTGTGTGCAGTAGGCAAAGACCTTGGCTGCGCCATGCTCTTTCAGGGCCTTGGCCGCGTGGCACAGGGTGCCGGCGGTGTCGACCATATCATCGACCAGAATACAGGTACGCCCTTCGACATCACCGATGATATGCATCACTTCAGAGTGATTGGCTTTCTCACGGCGTTTGTCGATGATACCGAGATCGACACTCAGGGATTTAGCGACAGCACGTGCACGCACGACGCCGCCGATATCGGGGGAAACGATCATCAGGTTTTCAAAGCGCTGGTCTTCGATGTCATCCACCAGAACGGGGGAGCCGTAGATGTTATCTACCGGAATATCGAAGAAACCCTGGATCTGGTCAGCATGAAGATCAACCGTGAGAACACGGTCGATTCCCACCACGGTGAGCATATCAGCAACAACTTTCGCGCTGATGGCAACACGTGCGGAGCGCGGACGGCGATCCTGGCGGGCATAACCAAAGTAGGGAATCACAGCAGTGATTCGGGACGCTGAGGAGCGGCGGAAGGCATCAGCCATCACAACCAGTTCCATCAGGTTATCGTTCGTTGGTGCGCAAGTCGGCTGAATGATGAAGACGTCTTTACCGCGGACGTTTTCATTAATCTCAGTGCTGATTTCGCCGTCGGAAAATTTTCCGACAGAAACATCACCGAGTGGGATATGCAGCTGACGTACTACACGCCGAGCGAGATCGGGGTTGGCATTCCCCGTAAAGACCATCATCTTGGACACGCGCAGTACCTAGAGGCTGAGGGTAACCTGGATGAGTATAGAAAATGGCAGGGGCGGCTGGATTCGAACCAACGCATGGCAGGATCAAAACCTGCTGCCTTACCGCTTGGCGACGCCCCTGTATTGAATCAATCGAGTGCCTGGCACTCAATTCCTGTTACAGAATTTGCAGCTTGCGATGCAACATCGAAATGTTACTTCCTTTCGCTACGAACCCCGTAAGGGTCTCTGCAAGAAGGGCCGAGACTTTATCAGCTTCAGCTTTGTTTGGGAAGGCCCCAAACACACAACTTCCAGTTCCGGTTAATTTTGCTTCGGTAAAATTACCTAACAAATTCAAAGCGTTACGTACTTCTGGGTAACGCCTCTCTACAACCGCCTTACAGTCATTTCGACTGTTTCCCTTGGGAACGGGGCGCACTTTAATGGGCGGCGTGTCGCGTGTCAACAACGGATCTGAAAAAATTTCTGCTGTACTTACAGCGACTTGCGGAACGAGCACCAAATACCAGGGTTCTTCGGGGTCAACCGGGGTGAGAATTTCCCCGACACCCTCAGCAAATGCGGCGTGTCCACGGACAAAAACCGGTACATCAGCGCCCAGAGTCAGGCCCAGTTGCGCCAGACGATCTTCATCCCAGCCAAGTTGCCACAAATGATTCAGCGCCAGCAGTGTGGTGGCAGCATCCGAGCTGCCGCCGCCAATGCCGCCGCCCATGGGCAGGCGTTTTTCCAGCCAGATATCCATGCCCAGCGTGCAACCGGACTGTTTTTGCAGCGCGCGGGCGGCTTTGACGATCAGATTGCTGTCATGCGGGACGCCGGGTACATCGGTCTGCAGACAAATTTCGCCGTCCTGGCGAACGGTAAAGCCCAGTTCGTCACCATAATCGAGAAACTGAAACAGGGTTTCCAGCTCATGGTAGCCGTCCGGGCGGCGTCCCAGAATGTGCAGCATCAGGTTCAGCTTTGCCGGGGCAGGCAAAACCAGCTGGGGTGTGGCCATATCCTGTAATGCAGTCACGGTCATTGCCCCAGTTTGCGAGGCTGCCAGTCCTTGATGACCAGCGTGACATCGAGGTCCTGGCCGTGCAGCTTGACGCGTTCGGGCAGCCAGTAGCCATTCTGTTCGACATAACTGAGGTATTCCACCTGCCAGCCGTCCTGTTCAAGGCTGGCCAGACGGCTGTCACCGTCGAGTGTCACGCTACTTTTGCTGTCCGGTGCCGGCAAGCCACGCACCCACCATACGAGGTGGGAAACCGGCAGTTTCCAGCCCAGTTGATCCTGAAGCAGTGTTTCCGGCGTTGTGGCTTCGTAGCGGCCTTGGTTGGCGACTTCAAGCGCGACAGCGCCGGGCCTGCCGGTCAGTCGTGCTGCGCCACGGCCAAGCGGACCGGACAAGCGGATATCGTAGTAATCCTGACGCTGCAGCCAGAACAGGGTGCCGCTGCCGGAGTCCTTCGGCGCACGGATGCCGACCTTGCCGTTGATCTGCCAGCCATCGAGGCTGCTCAGTTGCTGTTTGTGTTCGCGCCATTGCGCGGGGTCGCCCTTGCCCTGAACGGCTTCGCGGGAAGTGAGACCGGCGCAGCCGGTGAGCAGGGCGATGAGGCTGAATACGATTACGTGGCGCAAAAACATAACGTCAAAGGGTCTCTGAACCGGTCAAGCGTCGCAGTGTGCTGCGCAGGACGGTGCTGTCGGGTTGTTGTTCCAGGGCCTTGGCCCATACTTTCCGGGCTTCGCGCTGTTCGCCTTTGGCCCAGAGTACTTCGCCCAGATGTGCGGCTACTTCGTGGTCAGGGAAGCGTTCGAGCGCCTGGCGCAGGTAGCGTTCGGCAGCATCCAGATTGCCCATGCGGTAATTCACCCAGCCAAGGCTGTCGAGAACCGCCGGATCGTCGGGGCTGATCTGATGGGCTTTCTCGATCAGTTCGCGGGCCTCGGCGTAACGCGTGGTGCGATCGGAAAGGGTGTAGCCCAGTGCATTCAGTGCCATGGCGTTTTCCGGCTCGCGCTTGATGATGCTGCGCAAGTCTTTTTCCATCTGCGCCAGATCATTGCGCTTTTCAGCCAGCATGGCGCGGGTGTAGAGCAGGTTGGCGTCATCCGGGTACTGCTTGAGCGCCGTGTTCAGCACCTGCCAGCCGCGATCCAGTTGATCATTGCTGGTCAGGGTTTCAGCTTCGATCAGGTACAGCTGAATGGCGTAATCGGGCTCTTCGGCACGTGCTTCAGCCAGGTGTTTGGCCGCTTCTGCGCCGTTGCCATTGCTGACCAGAATATCGGCCTGGCGCAATTGAGCCGCCAGGAAGTCCGGGCCCGGTCCGACCTGAGCGTATTCGTTGAGCGCGCTTTGCGGGTCCTCGCGCTCTTCGTGGATGCGGCCGAGATTCAAATGCGCTGAATCGACGTGTGCACCACGGGCGATCAGTTCTTCCAGGTAGCCAGCCGCTTCGTCCCAGGCCTTGGCTTCAAGGCACACCAGAGCCAGCGAGAAGCGCAGCTCGTCGTCGTCCGGATATTGCTGCAAAAGGGCGGAAAACTGCACTTTGGCGTCTTCCATGCGGTTTTGCTCGACGAGCATGCGCGCATACGTCAGGCGCAGGCGTTTGTCGTCCGGGTATCTCTTGAGGCTTTTTTCCAGCAGGGGCACCGCTTCCTTGCCTCGGTTCATGCTTTGCAGCAAGCGGGCATGCAGCAGGATGGGCGCGATTTCACCTTCTTTGGGCGGGTTGTCTTCCAGCAGCTTCAACGACTGTTCGGCGTCACCATTCTGCTGAAGCAACAGCGCCTTGCCGAAAATCAGCTGGCTATTGTTCGGGTATTTGCCCAGCAACCGATCAAAACTTTTGAGCAGGCCGTTGCGGGTGTCCGGATCGGTTTCGGCCGCAGACAGTGCCAGAAAGTCGAAGTGCGTGTCGCCCTGACCCTGCAGGACTCTCTCCATGTACACCAGAGAATCGTCGTAACGTCCCGCGCGCGCCAGTTGAATGGCTGCGGCGCGTTGCGCTTCAAGGTCGGTCGGTGCGTTTCTTGCCCAGATCAGCGCGGTTTCCAGCGCAGACTGATCAGCGCCCATGTATTCGGCGATCTGATAGGCGCGCTCGGAGACCCCCGGGTCCTGAGTCTTGATCGCCTGGGTAACGTAGTTATCCAGGGCGATGTCGAAGCGGTTGCGCTGGCCGGCCAGCTCCGCGCTCAACAGGCTGACCAGGGTGTCCTGAGTGAACGAACCATAGACCTTCGGCTTGGCTTCAGGCGCGGGAGGGGCGTCTTTCTGAGCGGGCACGGGCTGTGACGAGGCGGGGGCCATTGACTGGCAGCCGCCTAGAAAGGCAAGAGCAAGGAACAACGCGGAGGATCTATTCATATATAAGAAGGGCGGCTTACCTGCGGTGGGAGCATCATGACACAAGGCTGTTGGCAAAACCCATAGCTGTCGGAAAAACTGATGCAATGCGTGTGTTTGCAGTGTCGCGAGCCTGAAAACGCAGGCTGCGACGATCGATTGTAGTGGGACAATAATATGTGGTGGTTGTTCTGAGCTTATTGAAGTAGGACAATTACCGGCTTCACGTCACCACCTGCGACCCTGAATGGCCTTCCTTGCACTCGGTATCAATCATAAGACCGCCTCGGTCGACGTTCGCGAGCGCGTGGCATTTACCCCGGAACAGTTGGTGAAGGCGTTGCAGCAGCTTTGCCACCTGACCGAAAGTCGCGAGGCTGCGATTCTTTCAACCTGTAATCGCAGCGAGTTGTACATCGAGCACGAGCATCTCGGTGCGGACAGCATTCTTGCCTGGCTTGCCAATTACCATCACCTCAGCCTGGAAGAACTGCGCGCCAGCGCTTACGTCCACGAGGACGATGCCGCCGTGCGACACATGATGCGTGTCGCCTCGGGGCTCGACTCCCTGGTGCTCGGCGAGCCGCAGATTCTCGGCCAGATGAAGTCTGCGTATGCCGTTGCGCGCGAGGCCGGAACGGTCGGGCCGTTACTGGGACGTCTGTTTCAGGCCACGTTCAGCGCTGCCAAACAGGTGCGTACAGACACTGCAATTGGTGAAAACCCGGTTTCCGTGGCCTTCGCCGCGGTCAGTCTGGCCAAACAGATTTTCAGTGACCTGCAACGCAGTCAGGCCTTGTTGATCGGTGCGGGCGAGACCATTACTCTGGTCGCCCGGCATCTGCATGACCTGGGCGTCAAGCGTATCGTGGTTGCCAACCGTACGCTGGAGCGCGCCAGCATGCTGGCTGCCGAGTTCGGTGCCCATGCGGTGTTGCTCTCGGATATCCCGGCCGAGCTGGTCAACAGCGATATCGTGATCAGCTCCACCGCCAGCCAGTTGCCGATCCTGGGCAAGGGGGCCGTGGAAAGTGCGCTGAAACTGCGCAAGCACAAACCGATTTTCATGGTCGATATTGCCGTACCGCGGGATATCGAGCCTGAAGTCGGCGAACTGGACGACGTTTACCTGTACAGCGTTGATGATCTGCACGAAGTGGTGGCAGAAAATCTCAAGAGTCGCCAGGGGGCTGCACTGGCTGCCGAGCAGCTGGTCAGCGTGGGTGCCGAAGACTTCATGTCGCGGCTGCGCGAACTGGCGGCGGTCGATGTGTTGCGCGCCTATCGTCAGCAAAGCGAACGGCTGCGTGACGAAGAACTGAGCAAGGCGCAACGTATGCTGGCCAACGGTAGCAATGCCGAGGACGTATTGATCCAGCTGGCACGTGGTCTGACCAACAAATTGCTGCACGCACCCAGCGTGCAGCTCAAGAAGCTGTCTGCCGAAGGTCGCGTCGATGCGCTGGCCATGGCCCAGGAACTTTTTGCCCTCGGTGAGGGCTCGACGGATAAAACCCCGCAATGAAAGCTTCACTGCTCAATAAGCTGGATGTCCTCAGCGACCGTTTCGAGGAACTGACCGCGCTGCTCGGCGATGCCGAAGTGATCAGCGATCAGACACGCTTTCGCGCCTATTCCCGTGAGTACGCCGAAGTGGAGCCGGTCGTTGCGCTTTACCAACAGCTGATCAGGGTGCAGGGTGATCTGGAGGGCGCGCAGGCGCTGCTCAAGGACAGCGACCCGGACATGCGCGAAATGGCCGTCGAGGAAGTTCGCGAAACAAAACAGCAACTGGTAGAGCTGGAAGCGCAATTGCAGCGCATGTTGTTGCCCAAGGACCCGAACGACGGCCGCAACGTGTTTCTGGAGATCCGTGCGGGCACCGGCGGCGATGAAGCCGCGATCTTCTCCGGCGACCTGTTTCGCATGTACTCGCGTTACGCCGAGCGGCGTGGCTGGCGGGTGGAAATTCTGTCCGAAAACGAAGGCGAGCATGGCGGCTACAAGGAAGTCATTGCGCGCGTCGAGGGTGACAGCGTCTACGGCAAGCTGAAATTCGAGTCCGGCGCGCACCGTGTGCAGCGCGTGCCCGAGACCGAGTCGCAGGGTCGCATCCACACGTCTGCCTGTACGGTTGCAGTGCTGCCGGAGCCTGACGAGCAACAGGCGATCGAGATCAACCCGGCCGACCTGCGTGTCGACACCTATCGCTCCTCAGGGGCCGGTGGTCAGCACGTCAACAAAACCGACTCGGCGATCCGAATTACCCACTTGCCATCGGGTATTGTCGTCGAGTGCCAGGAAGAGCGTTCGCAGCACAAGAACAGGGCCCGGGCAATGTCCTGGCTATCTGCCAAACTGAATGATCAGCAGACCAGCGCGGCGGCCAACGCCATCGCCAGCGAGCGCAAGCTGCTCGTGGGGTCGGGTGATCGTTCCGAGCGTATTCGTACGTATAATTTCCCTCAAGGGCGAGTGACGGATCACCGCGTGAACCTGACGCTGTATTCGCTGGATGAAGTTCTGGCGGGCGGGGTCGATGCAGTGATAGAGCCGCTACTCGCTGAATATCAGGCTGATCAACTTGCGGCACTGGGTGAGTAAATGACCATCATCGCAAGTTTGTTAAGAAGCGCCGAGCTTCCCGATTCACCGACCGCGCGGCTCGACATAGAGCTGCTGCTGGCGGCAGCGCTGGGCAAACCGCGCAGCTTTCTGCACACCTGGCCTGAGCGCATCGTCAGCACCGAGGCTGCGCTGGCATTTGCAGGTTATTTGCAGCGTCGACGCACGGGCGAACCGGTGGCTTACATTCTCGGTCAGCAAGGTTTCTGGAAGCTTGATCTGGAAGTAGCGCCGCATACCTTGATCCCGCGGCCAGAGACCGAAATGCTGGTCGAGGCAGCGCTGGAACTGGTGCCTGCGTTCGCGCCCGCCAAGGTACTTGACCTGGGCACCGGCACTGGGGCGATTGCGCTGGCGCTGGCCAACGAGCGCCAACAATGGAAAGTCACAGCGGTCGACCGTGTGCCTGAAGCGGTGGCGCTGGCTGAACGCAACCGCCAGCGTCTGCAACTGGATAACGCCCAAGTGCTCAACAGCCACTGGTTCAGTGCTCTGGAAGGGCAGCAGTTTGATCTGATCATCAGTAACCCGCCGTACATCGCCGACGCTGATCCGCATCTGTCGGCCGGTGATGTACGTTTCGAGCCGAGCAGCGCGTTGACTGCCGGTTCCGACGGGCTGGACGATTTGCGCACGATCATTGCCGACGCGCCGGTGCACCTTAGCGCCGATGGCTGGCTGCTGCTGGAGCACGGTTACGATCAAGGCCCGGCGGTACGCGAACTGTTGATCCGTCATGGTTTCGAGCGCATCCAGACGCGTCGTGATCTGGGTGAGCACGAGCGCATCACGTTCGGATGCAAGCCGTGCTGAGTGATCAGGAGCTGCTGCGCTACAGTCGCCAGATTCTGCTGCAACACGTTGATATCGACGGCCAGCTGCGCCTCAAGCAAAGTCGCGCGCTGATCGTCGGCGTCGGCGGGCTTGGTTCGCCGGTGGCCCTTTATCTGGCCGCCGCAGGGGTCGGTGAACTGCATCTGGCGGATTTTGATAACGTCGACCTGACCAACCTGCAACGCCAGATCATTCATGATACCCAGAGCATCGGACAGGCCAAGGTAGATTCGGCTCTGGCCCGGCTCAAGGCGATCAATCCCGAGATCACTCTCGTCGCTCATCGCTCAGCGCTGGATACCGACTCACTGGAGGCGGCGGTGCAGGCTGTCGATCTGGTGCTGGATTGCTCGGATAATTTCGCCACCCGCGAAGCGGTCAATGCCACCTGTGTCGCTGCCAGCAAGCCGTTGGTCAGCGGTGCTGCCATTCGGCTTGAAGGGCAGTTGTCGGTGTTCGATCCGCGTCGTGCGGACAGCCCGTGTTATCACTGCCTGTACGGTCACGGCAGCGAAGCCGAACTGACCTGCAGCGAGGCCGGTGTCATCGGGCCGCTGGTTGGTCTGGTTGGCAGCCTGCAAGCGCTGGAAGCCTTGAAGCTGTTGGCCGGTTTTGGCGAGCCAATGGTCGGGCGACTGTTATTGATTGATGCCTTGACTACACGTTTCCGTGAACTGAAAGTCAAGCGCGACCCGGCGTGCAGCGTTTGCAGTGCAGCAAGCGGGCAGAGCGAACATGCCTGACATGCAGATGAGCCATGCCAGCGATGCGCCTGTCGCAATCTTCGATTCCGGGGTCGGTGGCCTTTCAGTACTCAATGAAATCCGCCAGTTGCTGCCCAGCGAGTCACTGCTGTATCTGGCGGACTGCGGGCATATTCCTTATGGCGAAAAGACCCCTGAATTCATTACCGAACGGTGCCTGACAATTGCGGGATTCTTCCGCGAGCAGGGTGCCAAGGCACTGGTCGTCGCCTGCAACACCGCGACGGCGGCGGGTGTGGCGCACATTCGTCAACGCTACCCGGACTGGCCAATTGTGGGTATGGAGCCTGCTGTCAAACCTGCTGCCGAGGCGACCCGCAGCGGTGTTGTCGGTGTGCTGGCGACTACCGGAACGCTACAAAGCGCCCGCTTTGCGGCGTTGCTGGACCGATTTGCCAACGATGTTCGGGTCGTGACCCAGCCGTGCCCAGGGTTGGTCGAACTGATCGAAACCGGCGATCTGGTCAGTCCGCAAATCCGTCAATTGCTGCAGCATTATGTCGAGCCGCTGCTGGCAGCGCGCTGTGACACCATCATTCTCGGCTGTACTCACTACCCGTTTCTCAAGCCTTTGCTACGGGAAATGCTTCCCGAGTCGGTCACCCTGATCGACACCGGGGCTGCGGTAGCGCGTCAGTTGCAGCGTCTTTTGTCGCGTTCCAGCCTTCTTGCCACTGGCACCGCGCGAGAGACTATGTATTGGTCTAGTGACATACCGGACAATTTCAGAAAAATCCTACCTTTTTTGTCGCAAAGTCCTGGCAATGTGAGAAGCTTCCGTTTGTAAAAAAAACGTGAAAAAAGGCGCTTTTGGGGTGAACTAACGTCGCCTCCGCGGCTTCTATAAAAGCGGCTGATGAATTCCAACACTTTTCGTACAATTTAATATATTTAGGACGTTTCTCATGAAGAGACTCTTTTGCCTGGCCGTGATTGCGGCCGCTTTGGCAGGGCAAGCTTCAATCGCGCAGGCTGATGGTGTTGAGTTTTCGGTCGGTCAGACCGGCGAGTCGACCATGACTTATCGTCTGGGGGTGCAGTTCGATTGGGATAAAACCTGGCTGCAAAGCGACATCGGCCGTTTGACCGGCTACTGGGATGGCGCTTACACCTATTGGGATGGCAAGGACTACAAGGATAACCACAGCCTGTCGTTCTCCCCGGTTCTGGTCTACGAGTTCGGCAACGGCAACGTCAAGCCTTACGTAGAAGCCGGTATCGGCGTCTCGGTGTTCTCCAACACCCAGGTTGAAGATCGCAAGTTCGGTTCTGCCTTCAACTTCGAAGACCGCATTGGTTTCGGTCTGCGCTTCGCGGGCGGGCATGAAGTCGGCATCCGCGCGACTCACTATTCCAACGCCGGCATCAAAGAGCCGAACGACGGTATAGAAAGCTACGCACTGCACTACAAGATGCCGTTCTGATTTGACTGGCATTCGTGCCAACGCTTCGCTGCAGCACAACGTAATGCCTTGCACAAAAGCCATTGCGCATAAAATGCTTTTTTATCGCGATGGCACTGACAACGCAGAGTGCGACGTTAGT
>NZ_LJQT01000436.1:0-11871 GCF_001400515.1 Pseudomonas meliae
GACACTTCATCATGGCACTTAGATGCCGATTCGCGACTTTCGCCGCGCCCTTGGGACGGGGAAGTCCCTTTCATTCGATAAACACTGCTGACAGGAGTCAGCCCCTCATGTCCGCCTATACTTTTTCCGGTTGGAGTACACCTCAAGATTGACCATGTGTTTACTTAGCCTTTACAACCCACAGCTGATCAAGCCGCGTCGTGTAGCTCTGACTCATTTGCTCACGCCGCATGCCCCAATCTGGAACGACCGGCACTGATCCTGTACGCAGCGTTCCGCGTCCCCACTTGCCATTGATCAAGTCCAAAGCAGCCATCAGCCTATCTGAACTCATCGGCTGGCTGGTTGCGAACAGGTCATCAGTAAATTCACCTGGCTGGCAGATATCCATCAGCAGCACTTCCGCTTTGCTGTACCTGAAGCCTGGTCGAAAAATCCGCGAAACCGCCTCGGTCGCGTACTGAGTCATCAGCCGCACATCGTTAGTGGGGTAGGGGAGTTGCACCAGTGCGCCGTTTGCGTACTTGGCTTCGTCTGGATTGAACATGCCGGTGCGGATGCTGACCCTGATCTTTTTGCACACGGAACCTTGGGCTCTCAGCTTCTCAGAGGCGCGCATCATGTAGGTGGCCACCGCCTCTTTGATCGGCCCCAGCTCGGTCAATCGCTTGCCGAACATTCTGCTGCAACAAATCTCCTGCCGTGGCGGTTCGACTTCGTCCAGCTCCAGGCACGCAGTACCCGCCAGCTCGCGTGCCGTTTTCTCGATCACAACGCTGAACGTTTTGCGCAGCATCCAGGGATCGGCCATGGCCATGGCCAGGTCCTTGGCCGACAGGATCTGCATGCCCTCCAGGTGCGCTTTCATTTTTCGACCGATGCCCCAGACCTCCCCGACAGAGGTATTGCGCAGTACCCAATCGCGTTTCTCAGGTGTAGGTTTTCGAATTAAATGCGAATTTTTCGAAATAGATGCGACTGAAACAGGCTGGTATTCGTAACCCGTCGCTCCTAGCAGCCTGGCCAAGTGTATCGTAAAGATATCCCGGCCAGCCTCGATGATAAAGCAACGGTCTGAAGCTGTTTTGTGTTGGGGCTGTCCTGGGCCGGTACCGGCCTAGATGTAGCGGTTTGCAATCGAAAACGGCCGTGCTCGCAATCAGCGCACTTTTCGGCTCAGATTAACTGCGACTGACGCAGTCCTCTGGCTCACATTAGCTGCGAATGAAAATGAGCGAAGCAGATCGGCAAGTCAGCCGCGAGCATTTTTTCGTGCAGCTCAAGCGCAGGCGGATGAACACGTTAGTGAGCAGCGTTTTGACCTGATTGGCCTAGCGTCGAATTGCTCCACCAGATCGTTTATACGGAAGCAATGACAAATCAGGATGGCCATATGTCCACATCAGCGTGCAGCTTCTTGAGCGACATATCCGCCAGTTTTGAATCTTTCTTCGGAACCCACAAGCCCTGATGACCACATATTATGCCCTGTACGAAACGTCCGGGAGTGGGGTTCATGCAAGGCAAAAAAGCGAGGAAGCGGATTTTACGGATTGTAAATGAGTTCTGAGCTAGTTTTTAACGCGGCATCCCGGAGCGCAGCCACTTTTCATATAAAGCTTGAGGTGATGCAATGCCGTTGCTCATCTGGGATCAGTGAGAAGATAAGGATCAATGGTAGTTACCAAAGCAGTCTTCACCAAGGGGTCGATGTTGCGGCATGTTGTATTCATGACCAGCACCAGTGCGACCAGCCTGCTGTCGATCTTTCTGATCGAAGTGCTGACCGTGGTTTACATCGCGATGCTGCGTGACGACAGTTTGCTGGCTGCGTTCGCTGTAGCCAAAACCCTGATGTTCTTCCTCATTTCGATGATCCTAGGCATCGCTGTGGCGGTCTCGACAACGGTTTCGAGAAGCCTGGGCAGCGGCGTGCCGGATCAAGCCAGACGCCTCGCCAGTAGTGGTGCGCTGCTTGGCAGCATGGCTACCGTTTGTGGCGCTGCGCTTGAGCTGGTAGTTCTCGACCAAGCCATCCGCATGTTGGGCGGAGAGGGCAACAGTTTTACAGCGGCGCGTGAGTATCTGTGGCTAACCCTTCCGGCTTCGGTGCTGGTCGCTGTCGAGCAGCTATGCGTGCAGATACTGCGCAGTGCAGGCTTCGGCAAACAGGGGATGTGGACCCTGCTGACGGCGACGGCCGCTGTTGCCATCGCAGATCCGCTGCTTATTTTGGTGTTGGATCTGGGCTTGGTGGGTGCCGGCATCGCCTACCTGATATCGAGCCTGATATCGGCCTGTCTGGGGTTTTACTACGTTCACCGAGTCGCCCATCTGACCTGTCGGGTCAGCCTGAAGAACCTGTCAGGTGACATCAGAAATATCGGGCGAACCGCCTTGCCAGCGGTGATTGGCAACCTGGCGACTCCAGTGGGCATGGCCTACGTAATGGCTGCGATGGCACCGTTCGGATCTCAGGCGCTGGCGGCTATCGGGGTGATCGACAGGGTCATTCAGGTTGCTTTTTGTGTCGTGTTCGCCTTGCCCGGTGCGCTGATCCCGATAATGGGGCAAAACCTAGGAGCAATGAACATTGCTCGCGTGTCGCAAGCCATAAAGATGACGTACGGATTGTTGATCGGCTACGGCTCAGTGACCTCGCTGTTACTCATTCTGCTCGCTGAGCCATTAGCCCGCTTATTTCATGTCGCCGGTGAAGGTGTGATCGTGTTCTTCGCGTTCTGTCGATGGGGCGGCGTCCTGTGGACGCTGATTGGGCTGCAATTTATTGCCACCTCAGTCTTCCTCAGTATGGGGCGACCTGCGTACGTCACACTGTTCAGCTGGCTGCGCGCCAGCCTGGGAACCATGCCGTTCGTGTGGTATGGGGCACATAAATTTGGCAGCGTCGGGGTAATGCTCGGGCAGTTGCTGGGTAACACCATAGTGGCTTTTTGTGCCTGCTGGCTCGCGCATCTGCTCATGAAAAAGATGTTGGACATCGAGATCCATTCAATAGGGAACCGATCCATCCCCCGGAGTAACTCATAGTCCACGTTTTGCCCACCCCTGACTGTCGCCGGGTGGGCAGGATGTGCAGAAAATCAAAAAAACGGACTATATAGGACTCGCATGACTGCCTACGATGTAGAAAAGGAATGGAGCAGAATTTCCAATACTGCCGCTAAGACCCACCAGAACAATGATTTTGAAGGTTTCACCTACCAGAACTTCAGAAAACATGTACCGATTATGGACAAGGAAGGCTTCACGGCGCAGACTGAACGCTGTCTGGAACGCAACGAGCGAAACTGCCTGATCGGCTTTACCAGCGGCACCAGCGGCAACCTCAAACGCTGTTATTACTACTACGACTGCGAAGTCGATGAAGATAGCTCACGCTCCAACGTCTTCCGCAGCAACGGCTTCATTCAACCCGGTGATCGCTGCGCCAACCTGTTCACCATCAACTTGTTTTCTGCCCTGAACAACATCACCACCATGATGGCCGGTAACTGCGGCGCTCACGTCGTGTCAGTGGGCGACATCACCCTGCTCACCAAGAGTCACTTCGAGGCACTCAACTCGATCAAGCTCAACGTACTGCTTGGCGTACCATCGACCATCCTGCAGTTCATCGACGCCATGCAACAGCACGGCGTGCACATCGAAATCGAAAAGGTCGTCTTCAATGGAGAGGGCCTGAAAACCTTCCAGAAGAAAATCATCAGGGAAGCCTTTGGCCAACAGGTTTCCATTGTCGGTGTGTATGGCAGTTCCGAGGGCGGCATTCTGGGTTTCACCAACAGCCCTTGCCACACCGAATACGAGTTTCTGTCCGACAAGTACTTCATCGAAAAAGAAGGCGACAGCATCCTAATCACCTCGCTGACCCGAGAGAACTTCACGCCGCTGCTCAGGTACCGCCTGGGAGACACCGCAACCCTTTCGATGAAAGGCGACAAGCTCTACCTGACTGACATCCAGCGGGAGGACATGAGCTTTAACTTCATGGGCAACCTTATCGGTCTGGGCATCATCCAGCAGGCGATCAAACAGACACTGGGCCGCCCCCTGGAAATTCAGGTCCACCTGTCAGTGACCGAAGCACGCAAGGAACTGGTGACCGTTTTCGTTCAAGCCTCCGAAGTCGACGAAGACGAACGCGCCAGAATCGAAACAGCCATCGCCGATATCCCCGACATCAACGAGGCGTATCAGAAAGACCAAGGCAGCGTGTCGGTCTTGCGCAAGGATGCCAGAGACTATGCCGTCTCGGAGCGAGGCAAAATGCTCTACATCATCGACCGCCGAAACTGAATGGTTGATGTGAACGAGTGAGCAACTGCACCGACGGGGCCTTTTGCTGTGTCGGTGCAGTTTTTTGGAGGATTCGGAAGCGTCAGAGGTCAGAGTTCACGAAACTGAAACGAACAGACTAATATTTACAGGCCTCTGTAGCATGATTATCCGTCAACCTGACAGGCCCCGGCTCGCATGACCTCAGTTAAAGACGTTGCACGATTGGCCGGTGTGTCCCTGATGACGGTGTCTCGGGCACTCAATAATCCGGCCCCGAGACTTATCAGCGAGTCCATAGCGCAATTGACGAGCTTCAATTCGTACCCAGCCTGTCGGCGCGCAGGATTCGGGGCAACAACTTGCAGACACGAACCATCGGAGTGTTCGCCCTGGACACCGCCACGACACCGTTCGCGGTCGAGCTGCTACTGTCCATCGAACAGACCGCACAGCAAGCAGGCTGGAACGTATTTATCCTCAACCTGCTAAGCAACCCTCCCACCGACCAGAATGTTGACCTGATGCTGTCGCATCGACCCGACGGGTAGATCTTCAGCGCCATGGGGTTGCGCAACGTGAGTATTCCCCAGCGTTTGAAGAGTAAACCGCTGGTGCTCGCCAATTGCATAGCCGATGACAGTAGCCTCGTCAGTTATGTGCCAGACGACGAAACAGGGCAGTACCGCGCCTTGCACTACGCGTTCAGCCAGGGCTATCGACGCCCGTTGTTTATCAATCATTGGGAATCCGCCGCCATTCTCGAACGGCCCATGATTGATGGCCGTCCGCAGTTCGACATTCTGATCTGCGGCAATGACCGGATTGCCTTCTGTGCCTACCAGTTGCTGCTGGGCCGAGGCCTGAAAATCCCCGGCGATGTCGCCGTGCTCGTTGCGACAACATGATCGGCATCTCCGAACTGTTCATTCCTGCGCTGACCACGGTGCAGTTGCCGTACTACGAGATCGGTCGTAATGCTGCCCGGCACTTGATAGAAAGCCTCGAAGTCTCGGGAGCCCAGCCGAGTCCAGCCAGTGGATTGTCCGCTGGTGGTCAGGGAATCGTTATGAGCGACTTGCAAGGGATCACGCATCAACGCTGAGCACTTACTGCTTGTATAGCGGTCGTTGAGATTCAACCAGACGAACGACGAACCACAACAAAAAAAGCGCCCCTCAGGTCGCTTCCTTTGTTGTTTCAGTGAGTAACGGAATTACTGCGGCATCTTATCGAGTTCACCCCACGTCATATCACGAACGGCATCGCTGAAGCTGCGCTCACCTTCGAGGGCAACACGGTTTGCCTGATCCAGGCGCTTGGCAGTAGCGTCCATCGCTTGCCGCTCGCCGAGCAAGTCGGCGCGCAGCCGCTGCAGCAATGATGTTGTCTGTTGAAGCTCCATCGCCATCTCTTCGCTGTTCGAACCGCCCTCCTGAGCACCTCGTTCAAGTTGCGTCAGCAACTCGTCGCGGCGAACGACCAGAGCGTTCACTTGCGATGAGACCCTGTTAAGTTCAAGTCCTGTTGCCGTGCCAGCTTCCACCCCTTTGCGAGCCAATATTTCCATGGCATGTCCGAGCGAACGCCGACTTTTTTCAACACTGAGCACATGGGCCAAAGCCGAAGTTTCCGTCTGCCTGGTCCGCTCGCCGGGTATCGAGTACACCATTTCGCTAGCCTGGCGCATGGCCTTTACATCTTCATCCAGTGCCTGATGATTTCGTTTGAGCGACGCAAATGCACCCCGCACACTTTCTCCATCGGCGTTGCGGTCATCAATTTCAGGCGCTGGCAATTCAGGAATGCGCAAAAGCAGTCTGTCTACATGCGCAGACGCCGTCCCATAAGCATGCTGGAACGAACCGATAGCATTCGCCTCACGTTCATGCGCCGAATTCATACGCTGAATTTTGCCGTCAAGTTGTCGCCATACGTCATTCGTTGTCAGGGCAGCAGCCTCCCCTGCGGTGCGCATCGTCGCCTCTTTACGCGGCGACGGAGGGCCATACGGAACATCCCCGGCCTGGGTTCTCTGCCCCAGAGCCTGAATACCGGATTGCTGTAATACCCGTAACGGCGACTGCAGCGCTCTGCTTCCGGCTTCCAGCACCTCAATACCTTGCAAACCGTCATAAAGACCGTATTGGAACTGGATTTCCGCTTCGAACAACTGATGCGATGTCGCGCCAGTGGCCGAAACGTTCAGCAGCGGCAGCCCTATTCTTGAAGTCACGGGGTTTTCATCGGTGTTATGTACGGCGATCGCCGCCAGCCGGTACAGGTCAGGTGTGTTTTTGATCTTGTCCAGAACGCCGCGCCAATTCAGTTCGCTTGCTGAGGAGCCCGGCAAACCCAGCGTACGTGCCGACGCCTGCTGCTCGCGCGCCAGTAGCGCGTCATTGATGGCGAACCTCGCCTGCGGACGCATCTCGAACACGTATCGCACCTGATTGATGTTGGGCAACGACTGGAAACAGCGCATGACCTGATCGAGGCCAGGTGTTTTGCGACGCAGTTCCGCCATGTCGTTCAGTTTGCTGCCAAGCCCTATATGGCCGATGGCGTGAAAGACTACGGTTTCCAGCGATTCACGCCCGAACAGGTTGAACTCCACCCGCGCTCCGGGAATTGCGCGGGCATGATGCTGGACGGCGCTTTGTTCCTGCTGACGCAATTGATGCAGCATCTCCACTACCGAGGCGCGATCAATTTCGGAGCTCGCCTGCCACACACTGTTGCCTGCGTTCGACATCTCTCGGGCCGCATCAAGGCGTTGACGGCGCAATGCATTTCCATCCAGGGCACCACCGGCTTCCACGTTACGCGCCTTCGAACCTTGTATACGGTCAATCACCTGATTGATTGTCGCGATACGCTCGCTGGGGCTGGTCGAATAAGCGAGCGCACCCAACTCCCCGATATTGTCAGGAAAGGCGCTGGCCAGGCGCTGACGCATCTGGCTCCACTCGTCGACCGTAATGGGCTTGGCGACTTGCGTATCGAAGGTGCGTTTATAGCTGGCCGTCGACAGGAAGGGGCCGCGGCGCTTATCGTCCACCACGCTATCGGTCGGCAGTTGCACATCGCTTGACGCAACGCGGATGCCGGCGAGCTGCAGGTTACCGTTTCCAGTAGACGCATTTATCAACTTTTGAGGGCGATCGCCGAGCGCTGAAGAGAGCGCGCCTCCCAGATTCAAGTTGCTGTTGAATTCCAGATTGAAATCCGTGCGCCCCTGAAATTCCAGGCCGATAATCTCTGCCCAGGCGTGATCCAGGTGCAACTCCATTTGTCCCCAGTGCGCGCCAGCCTGCGCCGTCGCGCCTACCGACAGCGCCCCCGACGCGGTACTGCGTCGGGTTGTCGGTGCCGGATGCAGCAGCATCTGCCGACGGTTTCTGTGGTCCATATTTCTGGCTCAGGCTAAACGGCGATACGCTGACGTTTGCCCCCACCGAGCCATTCAAATTGGTTTCGAACAGATCCAGACCAATCGAACCACCGTTCACGCCAGTGCGCAGGATCTGAGTGCTATCGGGGTGATTGACGTCGAATAACAGCCGCACGAAATCAGAGATCGTCGAAGGCGCGATAATCACGGCGGCGCCTTGACCATGCTGGTATGCCCCGGAAATACCCAGGTTGGCGGAGCCTCCCCACGTTGAGTTCATCGAGCGACCCAGCCGCGAATCAAGAACACGGCCACCAGTGCCAAGGCCGGGCTTGAAGTCGA
This sequence comes from Pseudomonas meliae, assembly GCF_001400515.1. Lineage (NCBI taxonomy): Bacteria > Pseudomonadati > Pseudomonadota > Gammaproteobacteria > Pseudomonadales > Pseudomonadaceae > Pseudomonas > Pseudomonas meliae. Next base: position 8,036 of record NZ_LJQT01000436.1, read on the forward strand.
TTCCGACCCCTGACGTCGCTGATACGGAGGCCTTGGCGTGGCGCACAAAAAACGCGACCAACCCGGCATCGTCGTCCTTGCCGTCACCGATGCGCTCCACGCCGAGTACCTGAAGCGCCTCGCCAGTTATGCCGACGCTAAACGCATTAAGATGTTTCCAGTCGGCGCCCCCCAACGACCCGCGAATTTCCAGACCGCGCGACTGCGTCGAGAAAAAGGTACTCCTGTTGAACAGATCCAGGAGTAAATCGGACATACGCGCGGCCATTTCGTCCGGCGCGGCATCGGGCGGCAAGCCAAGATTTTTGAGCAACTGGGTGCGGCGTGTCGAGCCCGGCAACGATATCTGTTCGCGAAACGTCGTCACCACATCATCGAAGGCCGCTAATTGAACCCAAGAAGACAGGCCGAGTTTGCACAACCCCGGAAGCTTGGCATCTTGCTGAAGCCTCTCCGCCATTTCCAGCGCCTGCGTATCGGTGCTGGTCAACAGCGCATCATAGTCCACCAAACCCGCCATCAACCCTGATGTTCTCAAGCCGTGTGGCGCATGGCTGCTGGCACTGTCAGCGCTTCCATCATCCGCCGGCAAGCGTACGCCAGCACGCATCATTTTTTCGCTGACCTCGCACAAGACGCTCAACAGCTCAGCCTCACGTTCGCCCATACGATCAGCGTGCAGCGCCGCGCCACCCGCCAAGGCTTTAATACTCTGGTTCAGGTTCGGCAAAATATCTTCTGATCTGGACAAGCCGACCGAAGACAGCGCTTTATTCACTTGCGAATGCTGCCGCCGCCATAGCTCGGCCAGCCGGAACGTTGGCGTAGAGGTGGTAGACGTCAGATCGCCAGCACTCTCGCCGTCCCCCATATCGCCCATGATCACGCCTTCATGGAAGCCTATCTTGCGCAAGTCGCGTAACAGCGCTTCCAGCTTCTCTTCCCGCAGGTTCAACAAGCGTTGCGTTTGCTGATGTGACAGCCCGAACTTTTCTCCGTCGGACGGTCCTACGGCTGAAGCGACGCGTACTTGCGCGAGCGTCGGCAACTGTTCGAACAGCGTTTTACCTGACGTATACGCCTGCTTCGCCTCATAATGGAAACTGGCCAGACGCCTCTCCTGGGTTGTCGGCGGCAGTACGACGCCAAGCTTGTGCGCCATTGCCCGCATCGTGTTTTTCGTCACTCCGCCCAACACATCTCTCGCCAATGCGCCAACCTGAGCGCGCGTCGTATCAACCGCTGCCTGTACGCTCGACGTCATCGTCAACGGGTTGTTCGCTGCTGTCCCCATCAGCGTCGTAACCGCAGATGCATCATGATGCGGTGTGCTGATACGACTGGCTTGCTGCTGGTTGACGCGGGCGTTGGTGCCTGCAAGGAAGTTCTCCGGCGGCAGTTCGTCTGCCTCCGGTTCGGGCTTTACGCGTGCTGGCAAGGGACGATTGTCGTGCGACGTCATTGCAGGCAGCAACGTGTGCCAGTTATCACCCAGCTGCAATTGTATTTGCCCAGTTCGAGTGGCGCGAAGATTCGAAGGGTGATCAATCCCCGGCAGAATTATCGGCACCGGCTCCCAGTCATCTTTCGCGCTCAAACGTTTCAACTGAGGTCGCTGGTTACGAGGATGATGCAACACGAGCAACTGATCGTTGAGCCCTATGGCGAGGGCGATGGGGCGCTGCAACAGGGGAAGTCGGCGGGCTTTGCCATCCGCGTCGGCGGCGATCAGCAGACCTGATTCCATCAGCGCGACGCTCTGGCGATTGTTGTGAACCGCCAGCGCCTGCACTGGCTCGTCAAACTGCGCGATAAGCCTGGCGCGTAACTCCACTGTATCCGGGATAACCGCCAAAGGTCCCCCCGCAGGATGACGCGGCAGTTCGGCATCAGTCGGCAACCAAGAGGTACGGCCCTCCAGTTTCAGTTCGACGACCTGCCGTGCATCCCCCAATAAAGCAAAAACCGGTTTCCTGTCGATAAATCCCAACGCAGAGGAATAGAGAGCGGTCACACCCGTCAGCGGTTCGCCGCCCGGCTGTCTTAACCGCTCACATGGCTGGTCAGGAGCCGGTTGATAATGCAGCACGCCGTCGATATGCCCCACCTGAGCATGACCATCAAGCTGAACGTGCGACTGCACAGCCGTCTCCGACGGAACATGCAGCCCCTCGGTGTAGAGCAGCAGCAACGGGCGATCCAGCAGATACGCCGGCCGAAACAGCACCTCGTTCTGCGCTCGCTGCAAGCTCATGCGCCGCCCGTTTTGATCCTGCAACATGAGATGAACAGTGTTGTCCCTGGACAACCCCATGGTGGTCACGGCCCAACCTTTGCCCTGCGCAAAATCGCCAGGTAATTTCAGCCGGTGGGCTTCAACAGGCCCGATGCCTTTCAGATCGGCCTGATAAATACGTCCTTTATCATCGAGGATCAGCGCAGCGTTGCCGCGCGGCAATGGCAGTAAATCAACGGGGCGGGCCGGACTCTGCTCGACCCCCAGGCCGCTGGCTTCTGGCCGCAAAAGCTCGACAGGACGGGAAATGCCATTTGAATGAACCGCGCCCTCATGCAGCCATTGCACCTCGCGACCGGCGCCAATGCGCACCGCCGCGCCTTCGGGAAGCCGTTCGGTCGGCACGGACTCGGCAGACGTGTCGGTTGCGCGCCAGAGTTGCCTGCCGTTGTGTAGATAGACATCGCCATCGGCCTGCAAACCTATCATCCGCAGGGGCTCTCGGGGATCCGCGCCAGGCAGCGTCAATGACGTCCAGCGCTCTTCCATATTTGCGGTATGAACCACACCACCGCGCTCTATGTATGCTCGATCATGGGAGGACTGCCAGACTCCTGTTAATAATCCTATCGGCGGTTCGGCAAGCCGGGCAGCCACAGCATCGGCAGTTATTTCTCCGCTGATGCCGTATTCAATGTCAGGGTGGACCGTCAAAACGGCCATCAACATGCCTGGTACGGAGGTGAAAAACGCCTCATTACGCGGCGCTAGCGGCTCGTGATGCATGGCGGTATAGCGCACTAGCTTGCCATTGTTATCAAGGCTGGTTTCGCTTTGAACCGACGGTCGCTTTGCCAGCCAGTCATTAATGACGCTCACCCCATCTGTATGACTTCTGATACGAACATGCCTTCCGCGTTGCGACGGCACCGCTTGCAGTCCGAGCACCTGACTATTCAAACTTGCATGAGCCCGATTTCGCATGCCGCCCTTGTGAGACGACGGGCTTTCATCAACCAAGGGCAATGGTTCAGGTAGCTGAGGCGGGCTGTTAGCAGGCGAGACACTGTCTGCAGGATGAGGGAGAGGGTTGGCAGTAAATCCGGAGGAGGTAACCTTTACCATCGTTATTATTAAACTCCTGTATATAAAAATATGTCCTGTTTATTACCCACGAAGAACCAACGGCATCATGCCGAATAGGACGTGGTCTACATCTCCATTACAAGCTTGTGACTGGAATACTATGGGCTCTACCGATTAGAGCCTTCTTCGTTGCGGTAATAAACAACAGTAACTGAGTGGCTGTGCAGCCAGATCGGTTCCCGCGACCGTCATTAAAATGTCACAAACGAGTCCGACCTGACCACCACTCCGGCGTGTTCTCTTTGGCAAGGCAGGGCGAATCGTCCAGGGACTGCTTCGCACATATCTGGTGATACTTGATGAACTGGGGTATTTGCCTTTATGCCAAAGCGGTGGCGCACTGCTATTTCACCTGCTGTCCAAGCTGTACGAACACACCAGCGTGGTCATCACCACTATGGACAGTGTTAGGCAAGCAGTGCCCGCAGTGATGGCCTTTAGGGATTCTCCGATC
>NZ_LJQT01000160.1:0-5847 GCF_001400515.1 Pseudomonas meliae
TGTCTACACCCTCTTAGCGTTCAAGTTGCCATGACTGGAAGAGTGAATGCAGGTGTGTAGACTGGCAATTCATTTTTTGATCGCTTGCGAAAAATGCCCGCAGGCGCTGCTTTTATCGAGGCTCTTCAGAAACAAGCCAAAGGGCTTTCTGGAATCACGGTGTTCGCCATTCCCCAAATGCGCGATTACCGCTATTGCGTCATGCTTGATCGAGAGGCGCGCATCGTGCTGCAGTACGCAGGCGATGACGATAAAGGGCTGTGGTTACAGTTGCGCGACGGGCAGTTGGTCAGCCAGCAGCAGCTTGGCAGTGCTGATGCGTTGAGGACTGCGTTGGAGAAGCCTTGGCCGTAAATACGATCATTATCGTTCCCGCGCTCTGCGTGGGAATGCATTTCTGGACGCTCTGCGTCCAACCTGGAATGTGCGGTGCGGCGCAGATTTGTGAAGCGGAGCGTCACGGAATGCATGCCAACGCGGAGCATTGGCACGAGAGTCATTCGTTGACTCGAACGATGAGTGCGGAGCCCGGAGATGCATCGCGGAACGTATCAATGCCCCCGGTGCGGAGCCTCCAGATCACCCGAGAACAATTCATCCTCAGCATCCGGGCTCACCGGAATCGCATGCTCTTCAGAAGCCCAGGCTCCCAGGTCGATCAGTTTGCAGCGCTCTGAGCAAAACGGGCGGCTCGGGCTGGCGGCGCTCCATTCCACCGGGGCATCGCAGGTTGGGCATTGGACGGTCATTGGTTGGCTCATGATTGGCCTCCACGCAAAGTAAGGTAAAAGTGGTGCAGCCGCTCGACTTCGCTGTTCAGCCAGGCGTGATCGCGGTCGTTGACCAGCACATCGTTGGCATGGCGCAAACGGTCTTCACGCTGGATCTGCACTTTGAGAATGGCTTCGACCTGCTCCTGGCTGGAACTGTCGCGCAGCATCGTGCGCTCTATTTGCAGGTGTGCCGGAGTATCAATAACCAGCAGGCGCTGCACCATGCGGTATTGCCCGGATTCGATCAGCAGCGGTGAAACCAGAATGGCATACGGCGATTTGGCCTTGGCCAGATGGCTGACGATTTCCTGATTGATCAACGGATGCAGCAGCGCTTCCAGCCAGCGTCGCTGCTCCGGGTTTTCAAAAATCAGCTTGCGCAGCGCGCCACGATCCAGCTCACCGCTGGCCTGCAACACGCCTTTACCGAAGTGCGCGGCTATCTGCTCCAGCGCTGGACGCCCTGGCTCGACTACCCAGCGGGCGGCATGGTCGGCATCCACGGTGTCGATGCCAAGGTTGGTAAAGCACTGCGCTGCTGCACTTTTACCGCTACCAATGCCGCCAGTCAGGCCAAGAATCCAGGGTTTTTGATCAGGGTGAGTCATCTGAAACCGGCAAACTGCATGTAAGAGTCGGTTATTTGACCACCCCAGAGCAAAGCGATCCACCCCGCAATGGCCAGATAAGGACCAAAGGGGATCGGCGTACCGCTTTCAACCCTGCGCACGCGCATCATGATCACCCCAAGCACCGCGCCCACCAGCGATGACAGCAGGATGGTCAACGGCAGAATCTGCCAGCCGCCCCATGCGCCAAGCATGGCCAGCAACTTGAAGTCGCCATAACCCATGCCTTCCTTGCCAGTCACCAGCTTGAACAGCCAGAACACCGACCACAGCGCCAGATAACCGGCCACTGCGCCCCAAAGCGCATCGTTCAGCGAGGTGAACAGCCCGAACGCGTTGACGATGAGGCCCAGCCACAGCAGTGGCAGCACCAGAGAGTCAGGGAGTAACTGGTGATCGGCGTCGATCAGACTCATCGTCAGCAGGCCCCAGCTCAACACCAGCATCGCGGCCGTTTGCCAGCCGAAGCCGAAATGCCAGGCGATGTAGGCCGACAACACTGCGCAGGTCAGCTCTAACAATGGGTAGCGTTTGCTGATGGGGGCTTTGCATTGTGAGCATTTACCGCGCAGCAGCAGATAGCTGATGACCGGCAGGTTTTCCCACGGGCGGATTTTGTGCGCGCAGTGCGGGCAGTGCGGGCAGCTTGAGTGCGGCAGGATCAGGTTGAAGACGAGTTGGTCCGGTTCGGCAGGGAGGCCGAGCATTTCGCGGGATTGGGCTTTCCAGTCGCGCTCCATCATTTTGGGAAGGCGGTAGACGACTACGTTGAGGAAGCTTCCGATGATCAGGCCGAGGATGCAGCAGCTGGTGACGAAGGCCAGAGGGGAGCTGGCCAGTAGGTCGAGGAGGGGCATATCAGACGACATCCCCGAGTTTGAATATTGGCAAGTACATCGCAATTACTAGACCGCCAACTACTACCCCAAGGACGGCCATGATCATGGGCTCCATTAGGCTGGTCAGGCTATCAACCATATTGTCGACTTCATCCTCATAGTAAGTCGCGACCTTGTCCAGCATGCTGTCCAGAGCACCGGACTCCTCTCCGATCGCAGTCATCTGAATTGCCAAGCTCGGGAAAACTCCGGTTGATCGCATTGAGAAATTGAGTTGCATGCCTGTGGATACATCTTGCTTAACTTTATTAACTGCATTTCTGAAAACTACATTGCCGGTTGCTCCTGCAACAGAGTCGAGAGCCTCTACTAGAGGAACCCCAGCCGCAAAAGTAGTTGCAAGAGTACGGGCATATCGCGCCACTGAGGATTTGAAAATCAGCGGCCCAATGACGGGTATTTTAAGTAAAAAACGATCTAGGCTGTCTCGAAATTTTTGTGATCGCTTATACGCGCGCTTAAATATGAAGACGCTAGCGAAAAACAAGCCTACAATCGCCAGCCACCACTTCTGAACTACTTCTGAAAGTCCTATGACCATCAAAGTGAATGTAGGTAGCTCGGCGCCGAATCCTGCGAATACTGACTGAAACTGCGGGACTACTTTGATTAATAGAATGCCAGATACGATGACCGCCACGATTAACACAGCGGCAGGGTAGGTCATTGCTTTCTTTATTTTTGCTTTGAGCTTCTCTGTTTTTTCTTTGTAGCTCGCTACTCGATCCAGCAAACTCTCCAGAGCTCCTGCTTGCTCGCCGGCATCCACCAGATTGCAAAAAAGATCATCGAAATACTCAGGCTTCTGCCGTAAAGCCATTGCAAAGCTGTTGCCTGCTGATACCTCCTGTTTGAGTGAGCTCACCAGCGCCCGCATATTTGGATTTTCTGCACCCTCACCGATGATGTCGAACGATTGTAATAAGGGAACTCCGGCTTTCATCATCGTTGCCATCTGTCGAGAAAAGAACGCGATATCCAGCGGTTTGATCTTCTTCCCCTTGCCGAAGATCGATACAGCCTTCTTGCGCACCTTGGTCGGATTGATGCCTTGCTTGCGCAGTTGGGCCTTTACGAGTGCGAGGTTATGGCCGCTCAGTTCACCACTGGTTTTGGTGCCTTTCTTGTCAACACCTTCCCACGTGTAAACTATGACTTTGACTGCCTTGCTGGCCATTTTTAATCCTTGGTTACGCGGTTGACTTCTTCAAGACTGGTGATGCCTTGCATGGCTTTGGACAACCCTGAGGTTCGCAGGTCATTAAATCCGTCCTTGCGCATCTGCCTGGAAATCTCCAGCGAGTTGCCTTCTTCCATGATGATGCGCTCCAATTCAGGTGTTTTTTTGACCACTTCGTAAATACCGACCCTGCCCCTGTAGCCCCCGTTGCACTGCTCACATCCCACTGGCCCATAGATTTTGAAAGTGCCAATCTTTGCTTCCGGAAAGCCTTCCTGGATCAGTGTCTCGCGAGGAATATCCAGTTCTTTCTTGCAGTGGCTACACAGCTTACGTGCCAGTCGCTGCGCAATAATCAGGTTGATTGCTGTAGCAATGTTGAACGCCGCAACACCCATATGATGCAGTCGTGTCAGCGTTTCCGCAGCGCTGTTGGTGTGCAGTGTGGATAGCACCATATGGCCGGTCTGCGATGCCTTGATGGCGATTTCGGCGGTTTCCAGGTCTCGTATCTCACCGACCATGATTACGTCTGGATCTTGACGCAGGAATGCGCGTAAAGCCTGAGAAAAGTCCAGCCCCTGACGCGGGTTGACGTTGACCTGATTAATGCCCTCCAGGTTGATTTCTACCGGGTCTTCAGCCGTGGAAATGTTGATGTCCACAGTGTTGAGAATATTCAGGCCGGTATACAGGGAAACCGTTTTGCCCGACCCCGTGGGCCCGGTTACAAGAATCATACCTTGCGGCTGCTTCAGCGCCTCCAGGTACAGCGCTTTTTGTTCTGGCTCGTAGCCCAGAGCATCAATACCCATCTGCGCACTGGTCGGATCGAGGATCCGCATCACGATCTTCTCCCCCCACAGCGTAGGCAAGGTATTCATACGGAAATCGATGGCTTTGGTTTTGGACACCCTTAACTTGACCCGTCCGTCCTGCGGTTTGCGCCGCTCGGATATATCGAGACTGGCCATTACTTTCAGGCGCGCGGCAATACGATTCGCCAAGTGTATGGGCGGTCTGGCGACTTCATGCAAGATACCGTCGGTACGCAACCGCACGCGGAAGATCTTTTCGTAGGGCTCAAAGTGCAGGTCGGATGACCCAAGCCGGATAGCGTCCATCAGCATTTTATTGACGAATCGCACTACTGGAGCATCGTCAGCGTCATTTTGAGTAGCTAGAGAGGTTTCCTTGCCATCGGCCGGTTCTATGTCCAGACCCAGGTCGACATCTTCAAGATTACCCAGAGCGCTATCACTGTCAAAAAAGCGATCTATAGCAATAGTCAGCTTGTCATCTTCGACCAGAATCGCTTCGGTGTTCAGGCCAGTGCTGAACTGAATATCAGTCACCGCCTGATGATTGGTCGGGTCCGAAATCCCAATAAATAGTTTATTGCCGCGCCGCCACAGCGGCAGTGCGTGATGTTGTCGAACCAGCTTTTCACTCACCAGGCCTTTAGGCTGGCTTTCTTTGTCCAGACTGGCGAGGTCCATGAATGGCACGCCAAACTGGTCGGAAGCCATCTCTGCCAGTGTCAGACTTTTGACCAGTTTGTTCTGAACCAGATAGCTCACCAACGAAATCTTGTCGCGGCGCGCCTGTTGATACGCTTGCTGCGCAACAGATTCAGTAAGTAGCTCGGCGAGGACCAATTGTTTGGCCAAGCCAGTGAGGACAGCATCAGTCATAAAACCACCAGACACAGACAATGGGTGGGTTATAGCGCAGTCGGGCTGTGCTGCCAAATGGCAGAGGGGGATGTGACGAAAATTGTCAGTTTCTGCGGATTACGGAACGCCCGTACGCTACGGATGACCGTTTTCCAAATGATTGGCAACGCATTGCACATTGGCATGCCGTGTGCTTAAAGTGGATCAAGGCACTAAAAACTGACGCCTCGGAGAAGTAACTATGAAAACACAAAAAGGTTTTACGTTGATTGAGTTAATGATCGTAGTTGCGATCATCGGGATTTTGGCTGCGGTTGCACTGCCTGCGTATCAGAATTATACAAGAAAAGCAGCTTACACAGAGGTAGTGTTGGCTATGGACGCAGTTAAATCTGCTGTAGCTGTTTGCTATGCGCAGACGACTGACCTGACTGCATGCGACACTGCAGCTAAATTGGGTATTACTCTTCCGACCGCTACTCCAGGTGCTTTGGCTAGCGTTGGCGTTACAGCTACAACTGCAGTTATCACAGGTACTCCTAATGCTTACAAGGGCATTGCGACTACTGATACTTGCGTATTGACTCCTACCCGCCTGACCGGTAATACCGATGTTCTGACTTGGCAGTACAGCGGTGCATGTTTGACTCAGGGCTATGTGAAAAACTGATTCTAAGGAGACGCTGAACA
>NZ_LJQT01000320.1:0-14743 GCF_001400515.1 Pseudomonas meliae
TGTCGGTGTTCTGTCGATCAAGCGTGCAATTACTTCTTCTGTACGCCTTCGAAGCTGATGTCCAGATCCAGCGTCTGCGACGTCGGGCCTGGGCCCTTGATGCCGAAGTCGTTCAGGTTCAGCGTCGAAGTACCGTTGAAGCCGGCACGGTAGCCGCCCCACGGATCCTTGCCTTCGCCGTTGAAGGTTGCCTTGATGACGATTGGCTTGGTCACGCCGTGCAGGGTCAGGTCGCCAGTGACGTCAGCCGTTTTCTCGCCAGTCGATTTGACTGCGGTGGAAACGAATTTGGCTTCCGGGTATTTGGCAACGTCCAGGAAATCCTTGCTGGAGATGTGTTTGTCGCGCTCGGCGTGGTTGGTGAACAGGCTGGCGGTTTTCAGCTCGACATTGATTTTGCTGGCTTCAGGCTTGGCAGCGTCGAAGCTGAACGTGCCGTCCCAGTCCTTGAAGGTACCGTGAATGAAGCTGTAGCCCAGGTGGCTGATCTTGAAGTCAACGAATGCGTGTTGACCTTCCTTGTCGATAACGTAGTCGGCGGCCATGGCCTGGCCAGCAGACAACAGTGCGGTACCCAGAGCCAGAGCGGCGAGAGACTTCTTCAACATGCTTTTATTCCCGTTTTGGTTGAACAATCAATTACGACCCAGCATGCGCTTGAGGGTCACATCGCGATCGATGAAGTGGTGCTTCAATGCAGTAAGACCATGGAGCCCCGCGAATATCACGATGACCCATGCCAGATACAGGTGAATCCAGCCCGCCGTTTCTGCCTGATCAGGAAGGCCCGAAACCAGCGCGGGCACATCGAACAGGCCGAATACCGGAATCCCCACGCCGTCGGCGGTGGAAATGAGATACCCGGCGAACATCACGGCAAACAGTGCGACGTACAAAAACAGATGGCCGAATGCAGCACCGATGCGCGTCAACTTACTGTAGCTGGTCAACGGCGGCGGTGGCGGACTGAGCAGACGCCAGACCACGCGGATCAGCATGATCGCAAACAGCGTGATGCCGATGCTCTTGTGCAGATCAGGGCCCGCCTTGCGCCACGTATCGTAGTAATCCAGCCCGACCATCCACAGCCCCAGCGCAAACATTCCAAACACGACAGCAGCCACACCCCAGTGCAGCACCATGCTGACCAGACCGTAGCGAGAGGATGAATTACGTAGCTGCATTACCAGTACCTTGTCAGAAGTGTTACCAGACTAGCTTTTTATCTATCGAATGAAAGCGCAAAATTTCGCTCGGACGTATCGAACAATACGATAGGTCTGCTTGACCTTTCGTACGCCGGTTCTGCTGGTTACACCAACACCTGACAGGCTTTACAGCATCTCAGGCTGTCCTCGCTGCGGCAGCATCTCGATAATTTGCTGTCAGTAATACTTTGCAATGACCATCGGCCGTTCGATACCGATGAACGGCATGATCCGCTCAGATATCCCCAGCCCACATAGACAGAACGAATTCAGCGCGCATAAAAAAAGGACGCGGTATACACCGCGTCCTCTTTCGCTCAGCTATTGCCCGGTCAGTTGTTAACGTCTGCGGGCGCTGTTTCAGCAGGGGTTTTGGCAGGAGCCGGCTTGCTCTGAGCCTTTTTCGCTGCCTCTTTTTTCGCAGCTTCCTTTTTTGCTGCTTCTTTCTTCGCCGCTTCTTTTTTGGCGGCTTCCTTGCTCTGCGGCTTTTTCGCAGGTTCAGCCTTGGTCGCCGGTTTCTTCGCAGGCTCGGCTTTAACCGGCGGCTTGGCAGGCTGAACAACCGGTGCAACCACGGGCGCCGGAGCAACAGCCGGTGCAGGCGCTGGAGCAAGCTCTACAGCCTTCTCTACCGGAGCAGGTGCCGGGGCCGGTTCTTCAGCACCACCAAACATGCGCGAGAAGAAGCCTGGCTTGTCGGCCTGCGGCTTGGCAGGTTCAGCCGGTTTGTCGGACGAACCGCCAAACATGTTGCTGAAGAAATTGCCTTCGGACTTCTGCGAAGCCGGGGCCGGCGCTTTCGGCGGTGCAACCTTGACCGGTTCGAACGACTTGCCAGCCGCCAGATCCTGGACTTGACCAGCCGCACGCTGACCGCTGCGCAAGGCACCTTCCAGAGTGCCGGGGTACAAGGTGTCGGTGTGCTCGCCAGCGAAGGCTACGCGCAGAATCGGCCGCTCCCACAGACGCCAGTATTTACTGATCTGGCCGGGACCGAATGCCAGGTAGGAACCACCCGTGGACGGGTCGACGCTGTAACGGCGAATTTCATAGCCGGTGTAGGCGCCACGTGCTTCAGGGTAGAACGCATGCAGACGGATCAATACCTGATCAACCATCTGCTTGTCGCCGAAGGCCTGCATGATGCGTGCGTTGTCGCCGGACAGGTTGATCACCACGTTGGCGCCGCCCTTGAGCGCGGGCTCTACCCACAGCATGCCCAGACCGGTGTTGCTGAACACTTCACCGGACATGCGTGCCTTGCTGTCCCAGACCGGAGTCTTGAACTTGAGCATGATCTGGTCGCGCCAGCCGTAGTTGGTGCTCTTGATCGCACCCATGTGCTGAGCGTCCAGCGCAGGTGTCATCTGGATCTTGCCCAGCGAGCGCAGCGGTACGGCCATAACCACGTAATCTGCGGTGTAGCTGGTTGCGCCAGCCTTGACGGTGACCTTGTCCTTTTCCTGAACGACTGCCGTCACCGGCGAGTTGGTCTTGACGGTCTTGAGCTGCTTGACGAACGCCTGGGTCAGCACCGCACTGCCACCGGGCAGGCGCGCAGCACGCAAGTCACGCTCGTCGACCGAGCGATAAACCCGCGATTGCTGGGCGAGGTACAGCAACGACAGGCGCGAAGGCTCGTCGTAGCGGGTACGGATCTGCTGGTTGATCAACTGACGCGCCGTGGCCGGCAGGTTCAGGCGGTCCAGCCAGTTGGCGACGTTGATCTGGTCCAGCGCGAACAAGGTGCTGTTGGACGCCGGGTTTTCCGGGTCGTCAACCGAGCGCGCGAGGTTATCCAGCGTGTCGTTGTAGCGCTTGATGGCTTCGGCGGTCGCAGGCTGTTTGATGGCCAGGTCAGCCTGGGTGAAGTACACACCGTCGATCAGGTAGCCGGGCGTGCGCACGAATTCAGGCGCGGGCACGGTCGTCAGCTTGAAGCTGTCCAGGTAGCGGTTCAGCACCGGCTGAGCCTTGGTGTTGCCGATCCACTCGCTGGGCGCCAGACCGGAACGTCCGCCCAGGCTGGGCTTGGCTTCCAGTAGCGTCACCTGCCAGCCTTTGGCCTGCAGTTCATAGGCAGCGGTCAAGCCTGCCAGACCACCACCGACGACAATGGCGGTTCGTTGTTTTTCATCGGCGAGCGTCGAAACGCTGACCAACCCTGCCACTATCAGCGCACAGGCGCGCAGCCACCCAGAAAGCATTCGGCGAACTCCAGAAAACATAGGGAAGATTGGGCAAGTCAGCCCGGCACATCGACTTGCTGCGCAGGATACGCGAGCCATCAAATAGCCGCCAGCAATGTCCATCAGCCGTTAAAACTGCATCAAAGGTTGTTCCGCAGCCGGGCATTGCATAGGCTTGCGCGATTGTTCGTCCTCGCATCAGGCGAGTCGCTACCCGGAGATTGAAAATGGGCCTCAATGACCAGTGGATGCAACGTGACCTGAAGGTCCTGTGGCACCCCTGCACCCAGATGAAAGACCACGAAAATCTGCCGTTGATACCGATCAAGCGCGGTGAAGGCGTATGGCTTGAAGACTTCGAAGGCAAGCGTTATCTGGACGCTGTCAGTTCCTGGTGGGTCAACGTTTTCGGGCACGCCAACCCGCGCATCAACCAGCGCATCAAGGATCAGGTCGACCAGCTGGAGCACGTGATTCTTGCCGGTTTCAGTCACCAGCCGGTCATCGAGCTGTCCGAGCGGCTGGTTAAACTCACGCCCGAAGGCCTGACCCGCTGCTTCTACGCCGACAATGGCTCATCGTGCATTGAAGTCGCGCTGAAGATGAGCTTTCACTACTGGCTCAATCGCGGCCAGCCGGACAAGAAACGCTTCGTCACCCTGACCAACAGCTACCACGGCGAGACCATGGCGGCGATGTCGGTCGGTGACGTACCGCTGTTCACCGAAACCTACAAGGCGCTGCTGCTCGACACCATCAAGGTGCCGAGCCCCGACTGCTATCACCGCCCGGGAGGCATGAGCTGGGAAGAGCATTCGCGCAACATGTTCGCCGCCATGGAGCAGACCCTCGCCGAACACCACGCCAGCGTTGCGGCAGTGATCGTCGAACCGCTGATTCAGGGCGCAGGCGGCATGCGTATGTATCACCCGGTCTACCTCAAACTGCTGCGCGAAGCCTGCGACCGCTACGGCGTGCACCTGATCCACGATGAAATCGCCGTAGGTTTCGGCCGCACCGGAACCATGTTCGCCTGTGAACAGGCCGGCATCCGTCCGGATTTCCTCTGCCTGTCCAAGGCGCTGACCGGTGGCTACCTGCCGCTGGCGGCCTGCCTGACCACCGATGATGTGTACGACGCGTTCTACGACGACTACCCAACGCTGCGCGCGTTTCTGCACTCACACAGTTACACCGGCAACCCGCTGGCCTGTGCGGCGGCGCTGGCGACACTGGATATCTTCGAGCAGGACAACGTCATCGAAAACAACAAGGCCCTGGCGCAGCGTATGGCGACAGCCACGGCGCATCTGGTGGACCATCCACATGTGGCGGAAGTGCGTCAGACCGGCATGGCCATCGCTATCGAAATGGTTCAGGACAAAGCCACCAAGACCGCCTACCCGTGGCAGGAACGGCGTGGCATGAAGGTCTTTCAGCATGCGCTGGAACGTGGGGCATTGCTGCGGCCACTGGGCAGTGTGGTGTATTTTCTGCCGCCGTACGTGATTACCCCGGAGCAGATCGACTTTCTGGCCGAGGTGGCCACCGAGGGCATTGATATCGCTACGCGCAGCAGTGTCAGTGTTGCCGTGCGCGAGAACTTTCATCCGGATTTCAGAGATCCGGGCTAGGGCTGGAATTTGCGGCGCCGCGACTGACGCCTTCGCGGACAAGTCCGNNCGGACCGGGCAACACCGCATTAATGTGGGAGCAGACTTGTCCGCGAAAGGGCCATCACAAAACAACACCGGAACCGAGACACACCATGAGACTCTCCCGCTTTTTTACTGAAGCGCCGCTTAGCCTGGGCGAGCACGAACTGCCTGAGGCCCAGGCGCATTACATCAGCCGCGTGCTGCGCATGACCGAAGGTGACGCGCTGCAACTGTTCGACGGATCGGGCCAGGAGTTTCGCGGCACCTTGCTGGAAGTCGGCAAGAAGCGCGTGCATGTGCAACTGACCGAAAGCTTTGCCGGGCAAGTCGAGTCAGGGCTGCGCATTCATCTGGGCCAGGGCCTGTCGCGTGGTGAACGCATGGACTGGGCTATTCAGAAGGCTACCGAGCTGGGCGTCGGCGAAATTACCCCGATTGTCAGCGAGCGCTGTGAGGTACGTCTCAAGGACGAGCGCGCCGAGAAGCGCCAGGCGCATTGGCAACAGATCGCAATCAGCGCCTGCGAGCAGTGCGGTCGCTCGGTGGTGCCGGTAATTCATGCGCCGATGCCGCTGGCCGAGTGGATCAAGCATACCGAGGCCGACCTGAAACTGGTCCTGCACCCGGTGGCCGAGCCGCTGACCAGCCATGACAAGCCAGCCAGCCTGGCCTTCCTGATTGGTCCGGAAGGCGGCTTGAACGACGCAGAAGTCGATCAGGCGCAAGCCGCTGGCTTCCACGCCGCGCGCCTCGGCCCGCGCGTTCTGCGCACTGAAACCGCCCCGGTGGTCGCGCTCAGCGTGGCGCAACAGCTGTGGGGCGATTTTTGATCATTTGATGCGTCCTCAAACGCGCTGCACGCTCAGAATCAGACACCGGCTCGCTCCCACAAGGATTTGCATTTACCCAGCCATTGAGGCCTGAACCTGGCCATTTTCACAGCACATAAAAACAAATCGCCACGAAGTGCATCAAACTGCCGCCAATGACGAACAGGTGCCAGATGCCGTGAAAGTGGCGGATCTGGTCGTAGGCGAAGAACAGAATGCCGACGGTGTACAGCACACCGCCGCCGGCCAGCCAGATGAAGCCCGCCAGGCCGAGCGCAGCAATCAGTGGTTTGACCGCCACGAGGACGATCCAGCCCATCACGGCGTAGATCACGATGGACATGATTCGCGCTTCAGAGCGGGGTTTTATCTCCTGCACAATGCCGATCAGCGCCAGCCCCCAGACAATTCCGAACAGGGTCCAGCCCCATGCGCCGCGCAATGTCACTAGACAGAACGGCGTGTAACTGCCCGCAATCATCAGGTAGATCGAAAAGTGATCGACCTTCTGCATGATCGATTTCGAACGGCCCTTGACGCTGTGGTAGATCGTCGAAACGCTGTACAGCGTGACCAGACAGGCGCCATAGATCGCAATGCTGACCACCTTCCAGACATCGCCGTGCAGACTCGCCATCACCAATAGCCAGATTGCGCCGACACCGGCCAGTACTGCGCCCACCAGGTGGGACCAGGCGTTGAATTTTTCTCCGTAATACATCCGCTCAATACCCTCTGGTGGCAAAACACTGGGAGCAGAGGCTCGCGGTTATTGAAACAAATCGCAACACCCTGTTTCAGTGACGGATATTTTAAGCAGCTATCGGCGCACGACTTGTGCACAATCAGCGCACATCAATAACCAGCGCCACGACATGCAGATCGATGACGAACTGACGCTCAAGAAACTGGAAATATTCCTGGCCTTCATGCGCACCGGCAATCTGGCGCGGGCGGCGGAGGAGTTGCAGACCAGCAACGTCAGCGTGCACCGCGCCATTCACTCGTTGGAAAGCGCCCTGCGTTGCCCGCTGTTCAAACACGAAGGCCGCAACCTTACGCCGCTGGAAAGCGCGTATGTGCTGGAAGAGCGTGCGCAGAAGCTGGTGCAGGATGTGCTCGCCACCGTAGAGCTGACCCGTCAGGCGGCAGGCTTTTCGGCGGCACGCTTCCGCCTTGGGGCTTTGTATTCACTGACCGTCAAGACGGTGCCGCAGCTGATCATGGGCCTGAAAATCCGCCGCAGCGAGCTGAATATCGATCTGATTCTGGGTTCGAACATGGACCTGCTGTACAAGCTCAAGAACATGGAAGTCGACGCCATGCTGGTGTCGCTTGATGAAAGCACCCATGACCCGGACTGCGAGCAGCTGGCGTTGTTTTCCGACGATATCTTCCTGGCTGTGCCCACCGATTCGCCGTTTGCCGAGCACAGCGAGGTGGATCTCAGCGACCTGCGTGAAGCGACATTTATCACCCTCACCCAAGGCTTTGCCACTCATCGCGATGGCATACGGGTGTTTCAGCAGGCCGGGTTCGAGCCCAAAGTAGCGATGCAGGTCAATGACATCTTCACCCTGCTGAGCATGGTCAGTTCCGGCGTCGGCTATGCGCTGCTGCCGGGGCGCATAGCCGCAGTGTATGAAAACCGCGTGCGGCTGATTCCATTGCAGAGCCGCTACCGGATGCAGCAACACATCGGCATGGTCTTTCTCAAGTCCAGAGAGCGAGACCCTAACCTGCTGGCGCTGCTGGCCGAGTGTCGGATGTATGCGAATCGCCTGCTGGAGCAGGCGACCTGATCGAAGGGATCTAACCGACGATTGCGCGCACGATGAAATACAGCACCGACGGCCCCAACAGACAGCCCAGTCCGGTATGAAAAGTGGCGGTCAGCGCGCCATAAGGCACCAGACGCCGATCCGTTGCCGCCAGCCCTGCGGTAACGCCGCTGACAGTACCCGCCAGACCACCGAAAACCATCGCCGAACGCGGGTTGTCCAGCCCCATCCAGCGCGCCGCCACGGGCGTACCGACCATCACCAGAATCGCCTTGATCAGGCCGGTGGCAATCGACAGGGCCATCACGTCGGAGGTCGCACCCAACGCAGCACCGGTCACCGGGCCGACGATGTAGGTCACAGCACCCGCGCCAATGGTGGTCATGCTGATTGCATCGCGGTAGCCAAACACCCAGGCAATGCTCGCGCCCACGATAAACGGCAGAATCGTGCCCAACAGCAAGGCAATTGCTCCGATCAGCCCGGCCTTGCGTGCCTCGGTTGCCTGCACTTCAAAGGCAGTCGCCACGATGGCGAAGTCACGCAACATCGCCCCGCCCATCAGGCCGATGCCTGAGAACAGCGCCATATCGGCAAGCCCCTTCTGGCCGCCGGTCAACGTGCCGCCGACCCAGGCCAGAATCAGCCCGATGACAATCGCGATGGCCGAGCCATGCACCCGGCCGAACGTCAGGCGCTTTGAAAGCACCACCGAGACCCACATGATGATACCGACGAAGGCAAATGCGGTGATCAGCCCGTTGTGTTCAAGTCCTTTCTCGATGAGGTCCCACATATCAGCGACCTCCAGCCGGGGCTATTTCAGGCTTGATCACAGGCGTCAGCAGCGGCTCTTCCTTGGGTAAAGGCTCGCCGCGATTGGTGCGGCTGATCACTGCGATGGTGCAGGCGCAGAGCACCACAGAACCGACAGCGACCAATACCGCCACCGGCCCGCCCTTGAGTGCGGTCACAACGTTTTGTTGCGCGGCCATCGCCACCACGACCGGTATGTACAGCGCGCCCCAGAAACCCACGCCCATTTCGCAGTCCTTGGTCATGCCGCCGTGTTTCTGCATCCACAGACGTGCGCAGATCAACAGGATCATGGCGATCCCGACCCCGCCCACATTGGATTTCACGCCCAGCAGAACGCCGAGCATGTCACCGAGAATCACGCCCGCGAGCGTGCAGATAGCCAGTAGTGCAACACCATAGATAATCATTGTTGTTATTCCTCTGTTTGCATTGCTGAAGTTGTTGTTTTTGTCCTTCGTAGCAGCTGCACGGCGGCTCTATGGAGTGCGGCGAACCTCCTCGTGCGACAGCGCGATCAGGCTGTCCAGACGCGCAGCCTGAAAGGCCAGCGCTGTTCCTTGCTGGAAGACTTTGCGCGCCAGCCCGGTCAACACGGCACCGGGCGGCAATTCGATGTGCAGGCGCACGCCTCGCTCCCAGGCAGTTTCCACGGTGCTGCGCCAGTCGATGACCCGGCACATGTTGAAGGCCAGGTCATCACGCAGTTTTTCGGCATTCAGCAGCGGACGCGCCGTGCTGCCGCTGAGGTAACGTATCTTCGGCGCCTGCAACGCAACCCTTGAAAAGGCTTCTGCCAGTTGCTGCGCGGGAGCTTCCAGCAAGGCGCAATGCGACGGCACGCTGACCGCAAGACGCTTGACCGCCGCGGCCCCCGACGCCTTGGCCAAATGACTGACCTGCTGCATCGCCTCGACGCTGCCCGAGATCACCATCTGGTTGTCGGCGTTGATATTGGCGAGAAACACCGGCATTTGCGGGCTGTGTACTTGCCTGATCAGCGCCTCGACCTGTGTCTGGTCCAGACCGATCACCGCAGTCATGCCATAACCTTCGGGCCAGGCGTTCTGCATCAACTCGCCGCGCAACGCGACCAGGCGCACGGCATCGTCAAAGGCCAGCGCCCCGGAGATCACCGCTGCCGGATAAGCGCCGATGGACAACCCTGCAACGTAATCCGGCACACAGTCACGCGCCTGCAACAGACGGGCGCAGGCGACACCGGCGATCAACAGGCAAAGCTGGACGGCGCGGGTCGCTTGCAGCGCCTGAGTGCTGTCCAGCGCCAGTACGTCTTCGCCCAGAGCATCGGCAGCTTCCTGCAGGCAATCGTGGACGACAGGGGCGTCGGGTAATTGATGCAGCATGCCGGCCTGCTGCGCGCCCTGACCGGGAAACACCCACAGGCTGCTCATGCGCACGCCCCGATCAGATGCCACGGATCTGCAACCAGCCGCGCCCCTGCTGCGGTCTTGAGCAACACCCGCCCCGCCGGGCGCGCCCATTCACGCAGCGCCACAGCGCCATGATCGAGTTGCAGCTGCACATCGACCCGGCAGACCGATGTTTCCAGCGCCTCGACCAATTCGGCTGCGCAACTGCGACTTAACGGCTCAGACGTACGCAAAATCAGGTCCAGATCGCTGTCCTGATTCAACGCCGCAATACCACTGGCCAATTCGAACCCGGCGCTGCCACCGACACCCCAGACCAGTTCCAGCGCATCCATCACCGGGCGGACCTGGCGCAAGGCACGCAATGCGGGCCAGTCCTGAGTATTCTCGGTCGGGCACAAGACCAGTTGCTCGGGGATTACCCGCCGATAGACATCAGTCAGCAGCATGCTCGCGGCATAGCGCTGCTCACGACCGTAGCCGCGCAACCCTACGGCCACCTGACCGGCTGGCATGGCCTGCCGACGCACCACGACCGGCTGCCCGGCCAACACCGTTTCAACCGCCCATTTGGGCGCATCGTCCGGCAAGGCAGACAGTGGCATGCCCCACAGCAAATCATGGGGCAGTACTGCGCAAGCGCTGTCGATCACCATTGCGCCCGCAGCAACTGGCGTACGGTGGCCGATGCCGCACGATTGCTCGCGCCCAGGCGGCTGCTCAGGTCGACCCCGCTGGCCCGTACGTCTCTGATCGCACTGCTGAGGACATTGCGAACCTGAGTCAGGTCATCCGCAGTGGGCTGCTCGATCTGGCTGACCGAGAGGGTTTCCCACAGCAGACCAAGGCTGGCATAGCTGTCGATGTCGTAGGCCATTGGCGGGATGCTGGCGGCGAGCTTTTCCAGGTCTTCGACACTGCGCAGCGTTACCCGAGCGGCGGAAGCCTTGCCCATCGCATGCACCATCACGCCGGGATCACGCAGTGCGATCAACCGATTGGCCTGATACCCGTGGGCCAGAAATGCGCCGGACATAGCCTTGCCGACCAGCAGACCAATCACCGCATGCCCAGCAAGACGCGCCCGCGCATAGCTGTCCACCGCACCGGCCAGCGCCTGATGAATGCCCAGCGCTTCTTCGCGGCGACCATAGGCCTGGCTCGGCACATCGACAATCGCAATCAGTGCACGTTTTTCGGCGCGGTCCTGCTCGATGGCATCATCCACAGCTTTGGCCAGGCCCCAGCCTTCCAGCAGACCGACCTCGCCCTGACGTGCCCGAGGGAAACGATTGCCGGTATCGGCAACCACCGCCACAAAGCGCACCGGCTGCTCGCCCAGCAAGCCATCGGCGACCTTGAGCGAGGCAGGCAGACCGTCAACTTGCGTAGCACCTGCGCTCAACGCGTTGAACCAGTGCAAACCCCGTTGTGAATAGCTCATGACCGGGCTCCTTGATAAAGGCTGCGTACACGTTGCGGATCGATTTGCGCTTCGGTGTCGAGGCTGGTGAGGCGCTGCAGAAACAGTTCGTACTGGCTGCTGCGATGCGCTGCCGGTACGCCCTGCTTGAGCCAGCCGCTGACCTGCTGCCGGATATCGGCCACATCGTCTGCGGCAAAACCGTCCACCAGATCACTGGCAAACCGCTGTTCGCCACCGGTCAGGCTCCAGATAAACGGGCGGTCACGGGAATCGTATTCTTCGATGCCGGCTTCCTGCTCGATCACCTGCGGGCCGTTCAGGCCCAGGCGAGCTTCCTGGGTCACCAACAGATAACTGCACAGGCCCGCAGCAATGGACATCCCGCCAAAACAGCCGACGCTGCCAGCCACTACGCCGATCACCGGCTGGTACTGACGCAAGTCGACCATCGCGGCATGAATCTCGGCAATCGCTGCCAGACCCAGATTGGCTTCCTGCAAACGCACGCCACCGGTTTCCAGCAGCACGATGGCTGCGGTGGGAATACCGTTGCGGTTGTCTTCGGCGGCCAGCTCAAGCGCACCGGCCATTTTCGCACCGCCGACTTCGCCCATGCTGCCGCCCTGAAACGAGCCTTCGATGGCCGCAATGACCACCGGCCGCCCGTCAACAGTGCCCTTGGCGACCACCACGCCATCGTCGGCTTGAGGCACAACGCCTTGCCTGGCAAGCCAGGGCGACATGACGCGATCAAACGGGCCAAGCAATTCGCGGAAGCTGTCGGCATCCAGCAGAGCGCGGGCGCGCTGTCGGGCACCGAGTTCGATAAAACTGTGCTGGCTCAGCAAACGTGCATTATCAGTCATGACCGATCTCCTCAAAGCCCTGTTCCAGGCGCAGGCGCACCACGCCGGGCGTTGCCCCGAAGTCATGGATGTCGATGCTCAGCGCAGGCGGGGTCTGGCCTTCGAACATGCGCTCGAAAAGATGCTTCCAGCGCAGCGAGGCACCGTTGACCGAGGTCACCACCTGAATCGACAACTTGCCGGGCGAACCGGGCTCCAGCAGTACTTCCAGATCACCCGAGCCAACCACGCCCACCAGCGCGCGGCCTTTGGGCGGCTGTCCGGCAGGAAATTCAAAAGACAGGGTTTCCATTTCAGGCACTCCTCGAAACACGGCCGAGCACAGGCTCCAGGCCGTCGATAAACAGGCAGGCAGCCAGCAGATCAGCCGCGCCGCCAGGCGAAGCATTAAGCGCCAGCAGTTGCTGATCCAGCTGGTTCAGTGCGCGACGCCCGGCAAGGCTGGCACTGCCGCCAACGTCCAGCACGTGCTGAGCGCCGCGCTGCATAGTGTGCAAGCCTTCGATACCGGCACGATGCAGCACGCAGGTGTCGGACAGGGTGGTCATGATCGTCAGCAGCGCATCCAGCCGGGCGTTCTGCTCGCCGCTGCCCGCCGCGCGACTGCGTTGCAGTTGCGGCAAGGCGAAATCCCTGACTGCCGGGAAACCTTGCTGCGCCTGTTCCCGGGCGCCCATTACACCGTAACGGCGAACCACTTCATTACCGTGACTGCCTTGCACGAGCACCTGGCGATCCTTGATCTGCGCCAGGCTGGCAGCCCGCGTGAGCACGGCTTCGGGTGCGCAGTTGCGGGCGTCCAGCGCGGCAGCCGTCACCAGCAGGCCCAGCGCCCAGATCGCACCTCGATGGGTATTCACGCCCAGGGTGGTGCGCAGCATCGTTGCTTCGCCATCGCGACCGAGACGGCCGAGCGCCTCACGTAATGGCTGGCCCACTGTATTGAATTGCCCGGCGGCGTCAGCCATTAACTTGAAGGTCGGCCACAGTGACAGCGCCGAGGAATGCATCAGGCCCAGATGCAGGTCGGTGTGTGCGCCGCTGCCACGCCGGTCCACCAGTGCAGGTTTGGGCGACAGGTCGGCTTCGGCGATCAGGGCATCGACGGCCAGATCGGCCAGTCGCTCGGCAAGCGAAGCAGCTTGCGGTGTCAATTGAAGTGCGCTCATCACCAACTCCTGAATTTGGCAGGCGGGCTGTACAGGCCACCGGACCACTGAACCAGATCGGCAATGCTCTTGGCCGCAAGCAGTTCACGGCTGGCATCGGTACGCCGGATACCCAGGTCTTCCGGAAACGCGATCAGCCCTTCACGACGCATACGTGCAGTGTCTTTCGGGTTATGGCGCAAGCCAATCACGGTCACGCCCGCCACGGCGGCGATCATCGCCTGACGCTCTTCCAGGCTGCGCGCCTTGTAGAGGTAGGCGATGCCTTCTTCGGTCAACAAATGGGTGACGTCGTCGCCGTAGATCATGATCGGTG
This sequence comes from Pseudomonas meliae, assembly GCF_001400515.1. NCBI lineage: Bacteria > Pseudomonadati > Pseudomonadota > Gammaproteobacteria > Pseudomonadales > Pseudomonadaceae > Pseudomonas > Pseudomonas meliae. The sequence continues at coordinate 13,654 of NZ_LJQT01000320.1, forward strand.
CCAGCGGCATGCCGCTTTTCTTCGCCACTTCTACAGCGTCCAGCGTTTCAACGAAGGTCGGCTTGCCGCCCTCCTGAAACGTCTCGACCATCTGCACCACGAGCTTTTTGCCGCGCTCCAGATAGGCATCCGGGCCGCTCTCGTTCTGTTGGCGCATGTCCAGCCATGCCGGGGTGGCATGACGTCTGCCGCGCGGATCATGGCCCATGTTCGGTGCGCCGCCAAAACCTGCCAGCCTGCCACGGGTGACGGTCGAGGAATGCCCGTCTCCATCCACCTGCAGGGTCGCGCCGATAAACAGGTCAACGGCATACTGGCCAGCCAGCTGACAGAGTTGGCGATTGGAACGCAGCGAGCCATCGCGCCCGGTGAAGAACACATCCGGGCGCGCAGCAATGTAGTTTTCCATGCCCAGTTCGGTGCCGAAGCAATGCACGCTCTCGACCCAACCGCTTTCGATGGCCGGGATCAGTGTCGGATGCGGGTTAAGCGTCCAGTTACGGCAGATCTTGCCCTTGAGGCCCAGCGACTCGCCGTAAGTCGGCAGAATCAGTTCAATGGCTGCGGTATTGAAACCAATGCCGTGGTTCAGCGACTGAACGTTGTGTTTTTCGTAGATGCCGCGAATCGCCATCATCGCCATCAATACGTGCACCGGCTTGATGTGGCGTGGGTCGCGGGTGAACAGCGGCTCGATGTAGAACGGCTTGTCGGCTACCACCACAAAATCGACCCACGAGGCGGGAATGTCCACGCGAGGCAGTTCGCTGACGTCATCCACCAATTGATTGACCTGAACGATGACGATGCCATCGCTGAACGCAGCCGGCTCGATCAGCGCGGGGGTGTCCTCGGTGCTCGGGCCGGTGTAGATGTTGCCTGCCCGGTCGGCCATGAAGCCTGCGGCCAGCACCACGTTGGGGATCAGGTCCACCACCAGCCGCGAATACAGTTCGATGTAGGTGTGGATCGCACCGATTTCCAGCAGGCCGTCTTCCAGCAACTGGCTGATGCGCAGGCTCTGCGTGCCAGCAAACGAGAAGTCCAGTTTGCGTGCGATGCCTTGCTCGAAAAGGTCCAGATGCTCGGC
>NZ_LJQT01000320.1:14753-15744 GCF_001400515.1 Pseudomonas meliae
CGGCCAACGCTCGGCATGATCATGTGCAGGTCATGCACCTTGCCCGGATCGACTTTGGCCAGCGCGCGGGACAGGAAGTCCGCCTGCTTCTGGTTATTGCCCTCAAGCACCACCCGATCACCGGAAACCAGCAAGGCCTCCAGCGCCGCGACAATCTTGTCGGTCGGCAGCACTACGCCATCGGCCAGCGCCCGCACCTGCTCCAGACGCCACTGCTTCTCGGTGCGACGACGTGTCCAGCGTGCGTCGGGGGAAGTTGTTGTTGTCATGATCGCTCCACGATTTTGCTGTCGTGGGCCACCTTAGGAGCGATAGGGGCAAGCATCAATCAAGCAGCGAGGTGAATCGTTACGGCTGGAGTAACGATAGTAGAAGTGATCATTTTTCGATCACCTTTATTGATGCCCGTAACATCCGCGAAACGCTCTGCTGATCTTTTCGTAGGACCGGTCTTTAACAGGGCTTCTGCGCACCTGAGTAGCGGTTTTACGCCTAGCCTTCAGGCTTCCAGAACTCAAAGGAAGCACTGCCATGTCGTTCATAGTCAGGGAAGGCGATCCAACCACCACCGGCGGGTTTGTGCTGAGCGGCTCGTCAAGCGAAGTCATCGACCAGCGCCGCGTTGCCCGCATGGGCGACCCCGTGTGGTGCCCGGCGTGCACCCGCATCGGTTTCATTGCTCAGGGCAACCCGACGTATGTCGACGATCTGGTGGCGGTTGCCACGCAGGGACATGCAGTGGAGTGCGGCTGCAAACCCGGCTGCAACCGCCTGAGCGCCTCGCAGGAACACGTTCAGGCCGACATGGACGCTGCTGTCACCATCTCCACCGAACTGGCCTCGGCCGCGCGGCTGCATGCAGAGCACCTGGCCTGCTCATTGAGAGACGGCAGCTATACGCCCGAGGTGCTCCGGCCACGATGATTTCTGTGTCTGAGCGTTATGCATAAGTCTTGAGATGCTCACAGATTGGCTTCTGCCCGCAGGGCGT
>NZ_LJQT01000320.1:15811-16725 GCF_001400515.1 Pseudomonas meliae
AAGCGGACTTGTGTATAACGCTGAGTGCTACGCGCGGTGCATACCCATCACGGATGGGCATTGGTCTCCAGCAAGTGTGCAGGTCCACGAACTGCTGCGTCAGCTTGTGACGGGGGTCCAGGTGGATCAGCGGCAGGCTGGCCTGATGCGACTCGCGCATTTTCACCGATGCGCCCAGGTAGACCGGCAACACCGGCAGCCCCTCGGCTATCAGCTCGTCGAGCATCTGCTGCGGCAGGCTGGCTCGGGGCTGGAACTGGTTGACGATGATGCCTTCAACCTGAAGATCTTCGTTGTGATCCTCTTTCAGCTCCTCGATCTCGCGCATCAGTCCGTACAGCGCCTGTCGGGAAAAGCTGTCGCAGTCGAACGGAATCAATACACGATCAGACGCAATAAGCGCCGAAACCGCATAAAAGTTCAGTGCTGGCGGCGTATCCAGATAAATCCGCTCGTAATCCTCACTCAATTCGTCGAGCAGTTTGCGCAGCTTATTGATCTTGTGCTTTGCCTCAAGTTTGGGCTGCAAGTCGGCAAGCTCGGCAGTGGCCGTGACCACATGCAGGTTATCGAAAGGTGTTTCATAGATATCAACGTGGTTTTTCTTGGCGAACGGTGCTGCTGACAGTGTGTTCTTGAAGAACTCCGCAATACCCATCGGAATATCCTGACCGGTAAGGCCGGTGAGGTACTGAGTCGAGTTGGCNNTGGGCATCGAGATCGATCAACAACGTCCGATAGCCTTCGTGAGCGCTGACTGCAGCCAGATTGCAGGCGATGCTCGATTTGCCTACACCGCCCTTCTGATTGAATACCACGCGGCGCATGCTTTGGGTTCCTTGAAAGATGAAGAAACAGCAGGTGTGGCCGATAACGACCTTAAGAGGTGTAGAGTCTAGGGAGGCGCTGCAAAA
>NZ_LJQT01000411.1:0-7492 GCF_001400515.1 Pseudomonas meliae
TGCTCGGAGCTTCCCTAAGGCCTTACAGGTTCTTGTTTCAGGAATGTCTGCACAGGCGCTGCCAAATGTCCTCAGTGGCCTCTCAGGCCGTCTCTATTCTTCGAATGCTCCAGCTCCCTTCCGATACGTCTCGCCTGTAATGTGGGTGTAATCTTTTCATGCCTGGTAGACAGTATTGAACATAAGTCAATAGATGGGCTGTTCAAATTCATCCGGTCATGCTAAAACCTTCCAAGCGCTGATCTAGCTGCTTGAAAAAGAAGGGAAAAATATGACGAAGTCGGAGTTGATCGAACGAATTGTCACCCATCAAGGGCTGCTCTCATCCAAGGATGTCGAGCTGGCCATCAAGACCATGCTTGAACAAATGTCCCAGTGCCTGGCGACCGGTGACCGAATTGAAATTCGGGGCTTTGGCAGCTTTTCGCTGCATTACCGTGCACCGCGAGTAGGGCGCAACCCGAAGACCGGTCAGTCGGTCAGCCTCGACGGCAAATTTGTCCCGCATTTCAAGCCGGGCAAAGAGCTGCGGGATCGGGTCAATGAGGATGAAGAAGAGGGCTTTTGAAGCCATTCACCACAGGATCATCAGATGCGTATCTTCAAACGAGTCATTTTGATCGTCGCCGTGTTGCTTGCTGTCTTGGCAACAGCCGTGTTCGTTCTTGAAAACCGGCAATCTGTCGCGGTAACTTTTTTCGGCTGGTCAGCGCCTCAGCTTCCGTTGGCATTGCCTGTTGTCCTCGCTCTGCTGCTGGGCATGGTTATCGGTCCGGTGCTGACATGGATATCCAGTCTTCGCAAAAAACGTACGCCTTCCCCTCGCTCCGTTTGAGCAGCGCTGATCAGGCGTCGCCGAAGGCATTTCTGGCGACGTAATATGCGTATTCTCCACGCCCTTGCACCCCATCGAATGGCATGCGGCGTTTCGAGGCTGGCGTGTGCTTCACGCTTATCGTCGGTATTCTTCAAAAATCGGACTTATAATTCTGTCAGTTTATTCTTCTGTTGTACGAAGAGTAGTTACTTCAGTGTGTAGGATTAATCTCTTTTTTAATTCAGGTGCCCATTCTAAAGGGGTAGCCGGTTATCTTCTTTAGCAGCGCCGATTGCTGCTGTCCTGACAGCTTTGTGTCAAGTCTTGAAAATAAGCCTTTCACGTGCAGAATGCGCCGAAACTTACTGTTCAGATCCGATGCCGGATGTTGCAAACATCAAGTACAGGCTGGCAAGAAAAGGTAACTGCATGTCTTATCCGGAAATCATTCATCACGGTGCTGTCGATACGGTAACTGGTTCCTGTCATCAATTGTGTATGGACGCCTCGAGCAACCTGTTGATCGACTGCGGCTCGGTGCAGGAGCGCGGTGAGCGTGCCGCCTCGTTCGGGTTCGATCCCGAGACGATCAGGGCGCTGCTGGTCACCCATGTGCACAATGACCATGTCGGACGTATCCCCGAGTTGCTGGCCTCTGGCTACAAGGGACCCATACTGTGCAGCGAGCCCAGTGCTCATCTGCTGCCACTGGTCATGGAAGATATTCTGAAGATCGAGTTTGCGCATGACCCCGAACAAGTACAGCGCTACCTGGAACTCATCAACAAGAGAATCATCGCGCTGCCATTCGATAACTGGTTCAGTCTGGTCGACCACGAAACATTGCACTGCAGGGTTCGTCTGCAGCGTGCCGGACATATACTCGGTTCTGCTTATATCGAGTGCGATCTGCATTACCCTGTGCAAGAGCGTTCCATGCGTGTGGTGTTCTCCGGTGATCTGGGCGCAAGTCATACACCGTTTCTGCCCGCCCCCAAGCCTCCGGAGCGAGCGAATGTTCTGATTCTGGAAAGCACTTACGGTGATCGCCTTCACGAGGATCGCAGCATTCGCCAGCAAGCACTTGAGCAGATCATTGACAAGGCACTCGAAGATAACGGCACCGTTCTGATACCTGCGTTCAGCATCGGCCGTACTCAGGAATTGCTCTACGAGCTGGAGGACATTCTGCGGCGCAAAATGCCGTTGAATCACTCTGTCGAAAACAGTGCGCTCCCGGCTGGAGGTGAAGTACCGCCTGCCGATTGGTCGAGATTGCCGATCATTCTTGACTCACCTCTGGCGAGCCGGTTCACGAAGGTTTATCAGGCATTCGAAGACTATTGGGATGAGGATGCCCGGCTAAGGCTTGACGCTGGCAGAAAGCCGCTGGGTTTCGAGCAGCTGATCACCGTCGATACGCATGAGGAGCACCTGCGTACCGTCAATTACCTGAAAGCCATGTTGGGCGATGCCAGGCATAACGTGGTGTTTGTCGGCTATCAGGGCAAGGGAACACCCGGTGCAGCCATCCAGATGCACGGTCCTTTGGGTGGCTATGTCGAACTGGATCGTGAACGCTTTGATATCCACGCAGGGGTTCATACTGCCAAAGGTTACTCCGCCCATGCGGATCAGGCAGGACTTGTCAGTTTCGTGACCGGCATGAAAGAGTGGTCTGCGCAGATTCGACTGGTGCATGGCGAGGCAACTGCGAAAAAGATGCTGGGGAATATTCTGGGTCGTAAATACTCGCTTGAAAAAAGAACCGTGGAACTGCTTATTCCTTGAGGGGCGAGCGTGCTAGTTATGGTTGGGGGGTAATTGAATTTTCAAGGTGTGCACCTGACCCGGTTTAGTGTAAATCACCTCTGGCCCACACTGAAGGCCGGAGGGCACTGATGCAGGGATTTATACAGTTGATTCAGGTGCGTTGCCGAAAAGGGTTCTTACGCCAGCTGGAAAGTTATAAAATGAATTGAAGATATTTCAGTTGTCAAAAAGCGTCATATACGGAATATTTGGCTAATTTGGAAGGGCGTTCTTGCATGAGCGGTGATGTTGCATTGGTTGCAATAACAGGTGCGACAGGTTTCGTGGGCAGTGCTGTGGTGCGCCGATTGATTGAGCATACCGGTCATTCTGTTCGGGTCGCGGTGCGAGGGGCCTATAGCTGCTCTTCAGAACGCATCAATGTTGTCAGCGCAGAGTCTCTGGCCCCGGATAACCAATGGTCTGATCTTGTGACCGGGGCGCATGTAGTTATTCATTGTGCTGCCCGGGTCCATGTACTCAATGAGACTGCTGACGAGCCGGATCAGGAATACTTTCGCGCCAATGTCACTGCGACGCTGAATCTTGCCGAGCAAGCTGCAGCAGCGGGGGTCAGGCGCTTTATCTTCCTCAGCTCCATCAAGGCCAACGGCGAGTTCACCCATCCCGGTGCGCCGTTCAGAGCCGACGATCCCTGTAATCCACTGGACGCTTATGGTGTTTCCAAGCAGAAGGCCGAGGAGGGGCTACGCGAGCTTTCTGCCCGATCCGGTATGCAGGTTGTGATTATTCGTCCGGTTCTGGTCTATGGCCCGGGGGTCAAGGCCAACTTCAAGAGCATGATGCGCTGGCTCGACAAGGGGCTGCCGCTTCCGCTCGGGTCCATCAACAATCGTCGAAGCCTGGTGGCGGTGGATAATCTGGCTGATCTGGCCATGGTCTGCGTCGATCATCCTGCTGCAGGTGACCAGACATTTCTGGTCAGTGACGGGGACGATCTGTCCACTACCCGACTTCTGCGTGAAATGGGCAAGGCCCTCGGAAAACCGGCACGCTTGCTGCCGGTGCCTGCAGGGCTGTTGAAAAGCGCTGCTGCATTGCTTGGCAAGAAAGCCTTTTCACAACGGTTATGCAGCTCGCTGCAGGTCGATATCAGTAAAACCTGTACGATGCTGGACTGGCATCCACCTGTGAGTATTGAACACGCCATGCAGGATACTGCTCGATATTATCTGGAACACGACAAACATGATTGAGTGGTTGTCAGTCATTGCTATTGCCTTTGTGTCTCTGCTTCTGACGGCGTTGCTGCGCAAGTATGCCCTCGCCAGAAGTTTGATCGACGTTCCAAATGCCCGCAGCTCACATTCCACACCTACACCCAGGGGCGGTGGCGTTTCTATCGTCGTTACCTTTGTCATGGCGATGGCAGTTCTGGCTTGGGCGGGGGATCTATCTGCATCGGCTCTTGCTGCAATCGTCGGCTCGGGAGGGCTGGTCGCCGTGATCGGTTTCATGGACGATCATGGGCACATCGCCGCACGATGGCGCCTGCTGGGGCATTTTTTTGCCGCTGCCTGGGCGTTGTTCTGGCTGGACGGGCTCGCTCCGGTTGACATCATGGGGTGGACATTCACCCCTGGTGCAGTCGGCCAGGTACTCGCGGCGTTCTACCTGGTATGGATGTTGAATCTTTATAACTTCATGGACGGTATTGACGGGATCGCTGGTATCGAGGCAGTTACGGTGTGCCTGGGTATGAGCATCATTTATGCGCTCGGTGACTATGTCGGGCTGTCGTGGGAGGTGCTTTTGCTGGCTGCCGCCGTTGCCGGTTTCCTTTATTGGAATTTTCCGCCAGCGAAGATATTCATGGGCGATGCAGGCAGCGGATTTCTCGGAATAGTGCTCGGTGTGCTATCCATTCAGGGTTCCTGGGCCTCGCCTCAGTTACTCTGGTCCTGGCTGATTCTGCTGGGTGTGTTTATTGTCGACGCCACGGTAACGCTTGTCCGGCGTCTGTTGCGCAAGGAAAAGCTCTATGAGGCCCATCGCAGCCATGCTTATCAGTTCGCGTCACGTCATTACGGCAGGCATTCGCCGGTCACGCTGGCTGTGGGGCTGATCAATCTGGTCTGGTTGTTACCTATTGCGATGTGGGTGGCACTGGGCGATGGCGAAGGGCTGATATGGACGGTAATTGCGTACATCCCCCTTGTTTTTCTGGCGCTAAGGTTCCGCGCCGGTGAGGCGGAAATCAGGTAACGAAGCGGTTTTCTGGTTGTCTCAGGCTCGTAGCTGTTTCACAGATACTGGTATGAGGTGATGGTTCAGCCGGTATCATAACGGAGCATTAAACAATTGATGAGCAGGTTGCGGGCCAGTTTGCTGGCTCTACCACGCCGCAAAAAGCGAATAATTCAGGTCGCTGCTGACGTTCTTCTTGTCTGGCTCGCGCTGTGGATGTCGTTTGTCGTGCGCTTGGGAATTGATGAGTTGATCAATCCTCTGGAAAAACATACCTGGCTTTTCATCAGTGCGCCGCTGGCTGCTATCCCATTGTTCATTCGTTTTGGCATGTACCGCGCGGTGATGCGCTATTTCGGCAACGACGCCCTGATTGCGATCATCAAGGCCGTCACGATGTCCTCTCTGATCCTCGGTTGCATGGTCTACGTTTACAGCAATCACCAGCAATTGGTGCCGCGCTCGGTCATCTTCAACTACTGGTGGCTGAGCATGGTGATGATCGGCGGCCTGCGCCTGGCCATGCGCCAGTATTTTCTCGGCGACTGGTTTGCCGCAGCGCAACACGTACCCTTTGCCAAGAGTGACAACGGTCTGCAGAAGGTCGCCATTTACGGCGCTGGCGCGGCAGGAAACCAATTGGTTGCTGCCTTGCGCATGGGACGCCTTATGCATCCGGTGGCGTTCATTGACGATGACGAATCGATTTCCAATCGGGTGATTTCCGGCCTTCAGGTCTACAAGCCCCGAAATATCCAGCGAATGATAGATTCCACTGGTGCTCAGGAAATCCTGTTGGCGATCCCGTCTTCATCGCGCGGGCGTCGCCGGGAAATTCTGGGCTTTCTGGAAGGCTTTCCGCTCCACGTACGAAGCGTTCCCGGCTTCATGGACCTTGCCGCTGGCAGGGTCAAGGTAGACGATCTTCAGGAAGTCGATATCGCGGACCTTCTGGGACGCGATGCAGTTCCGGCCCGAGACAACCTGCTTGAGCACTGCATAAAGGGCAAAACGGTGCTGGTAACCGGCGCAGGCGGCTCGATCGGCTCAGAGTTGTGCCGACAGATATTACTGTTGCAGCCCACCCAGTTGCTGTTGCTCGACCACAGCGAGTTCAACCTCTACAGCATTCTTACCGAGCTTGAGCAGCGAGCGGCTCGCGAGTCTCTCTCGGTCAAGTTGCTGCCCATACTCGGGTCGGTACGCAATCACCCCAAGCTGCTGTCGATCATGAAAACCTGGAAGGTCGACACGGTCTATCACGCTGCAGCCTACAAGCATGTCCCTATGGTCGAGCACAATATTGCCGAGGGAGTCATCAATAACGTCGTCGGTACGCTCAATACCGCACAGGCGGCGTTGCAGGCGGGTGTTTCCAACTTCGTTCTGATTTCCACCGACAAGGCAGTGCGCCCGACCAACGTGATGGGCAGCACCAAGCGCCTTGCCGAACTGATACTGCAGGCGCTGAGTCGCGAGACCGCGCCGTTGATATTCGGTGACAAGGCCAACGTTTATCAGGTCAACAAGACGCGCTTCACAATGGTTCGTTTCGGCAATGTGCTCGGGTCGTCCGGTTCGGTTATTCCGCTGTTTCACAAGCAGATCCAGTCAGGCGGACCGTTGACGGTGACGCATCCCAAGATCACCCGTTACTTCATGACCATCCCCGAGGCCGCGCAGCTGGTCATTCAGGCGGGTTCCATGGGGCATGGTGGAGATGTGTTCGTTCTGGACATGGGCGAGCCGGTCAAGATTGTCGAACTGGCCGAGAAAATGATCCACCTGTCCGGTCTGTCCATTCGCTCCGAAAAAAACCCGCAGGGAGATATCTCCATCGAATTCACCGGGCTGCGTCCTGGTGAAAAGCTCTATGAAGAGCTGTTGATCGGGGACAACGTCGTTGCCACCGAGCACCCGATGATCATGAGTGCGAATGAAGATTTCCTGCAGTGGGATGTCTTGAAGGGCCGTCTTGTAAAACTGCTGGATGCGGTAGATCGCGACGATTACAACAGCGTGCGTCAATTGCTGCGAGAAACCGTAAACGGGTATGCACCGGAAGGTGAAATCGTTGACTGGATGTATCAGGAACGCAGCGGCGAACCGTGATTTGATCAACGATTACCGAGTGCCCGGCAACGGCAGACATACGTTGATTGATCTGGACATAGACAGCAACGCTCGACTTCTTTTCCAGGCGGCAGCAGTGCTCTAAGTTTCAGGCACAGCATGTGAAATGCTGCCTTTAACTGTTATGGAGCCTTATCTATGCGAACCCGTATCTTCAGTGCTTTGATCTTTGCCTTGCTTACCAGTGCCTCGGTTGCGGTCAACGCCACTGCGGCACCGTCTTCCTCCGCCGTGTCGCCCGCCACCATGGAAAACGCAGCGCCCGCGGCCGTTCACGAGCAACGTAACGATAAGGTCAATCTCAATACCGCTGATGCGCAAATGCTTCAGAAAGAACTGGCAGGTATCGGAAAAAACAAGGCCGATGCCATCGTTGCTTACCGGGACGCCAATGGCGAGTTTACCTCCATCGATGAATTGATCGAAGTAAAGGGCATTGGCAAGGCTATTCTTGAGAGGAATCGCGAGAAGCTGGCAATTGATTAAGCCTTGCTCTATCCACTAAACTGAACCGCCCCGGGT
>NZ_LJQT01000071.1:0-3154 GCF_001400515.1 Pseudomonas meliae
TGTATGCAGCTCTGCAATCCACCCGCACAGTCGATTTCTTAAAACGACAACAACCTCAAGCGTAGCGCCCCAGAAATGACCTCCAAAAGCGAACGGTTGAACGTCCTATCGGATGCCGAACAAGAGGCTCTGTACGGTATGCCTAACTTCGATGACAGCCAACAGCTGGAATACCTCGCGCTATCAGAGACCGAACTGGCACTGGCCTCCAGTCGCTTCGGCCTAAATGCTCAGGTGCATTGCATTCTGCAAATCGGTTATTTCAAGGCCAAGCGCGCTTTCTTTGTCTTTGACTGGGACGAGGTGGTCGATGACTGCACCTTCGTCATCAGTCGGTATTTCCAAGGCCAGTCGGTGGAGCTACTGGCCATCTCCAAGCATGAGCGCTATGCCCAGCGTGGCGGTATCACGGCGCTGTTTGACTATCAGCCATGGTCTTTGACCTGCTTGCCTTGGCTGGCATCGCGGGCCGCACAACTGGTGCGACGCGATGTAACGCCCAGCTTTGTGGCTTTAGAGCTTGTGGTCGCGCTAGGTGAACGCAAGATCATCCGGCCGGGTTACACCACCTTGCAGGAGATTGTCAGTAAGGCACTGAGTGATGAACGCCTTCGCCTGGGCAGCTTGCTCGAGGGGCTGCTGGACGAACCCCTCAAGGCAATATTGTCGCAGTTGCTGGTGTACGAAGATACCCTCTCCGATTTGGCCGTGCTCAAGCAAGATGCTAAAAATTTTGGCCATCGACATATGAGCCGCGAGCGCGAAAAGCGCGCGACGCTGGCACCGCTGCACCACGCCGCCAAGGAAATACTACCCCGCCTGGAAATCTCCCGGCAAAACCTGCTGTACTACGCCAGCCTGGTGAACTACTACACGGTATTTGACCTGCGCCGTCTCAAGCCTGCACAAGCACGCCTGTACCTGCTGTGTTTCGCCTGGCTGCGTTACCGGCAATTCACCGACAATCTGGTGGCCGCAATGAATCACCTCGTGCGTCACTATGAAGCTGAAACCAAGGTGCATGCACAGAAGCGTATTTTGCATGAGCAGGTGGTGCAATCGCGCAATAACCGTAAAGTCGGGCGGCTGCTCCTGTTGTACGTAGACGACCAGGTGGCTGACAGTGAGCTGTTTGGCACCGTGCGCCGTCGTGCCTGGCAGATCATGGGCAAGGACGAAGTGCTAGCAGTAGGCCAACACATGAGCACCAAACAGCTCAGCTCCCTGGCGCTACGCTGGGAAGCTATCGACAAACTGAGCGTGCGGGTGCGCCTGAACCTGCGACCGATCTTTGCTAGCGTGGACTTCTGCGGGGCGGAACCGGATAACCCCTGGCTGCAAGCGCTGGAGTGGATCAAAACAGTGTTTGCGCATCAGCAACGACCATCGCAGCGCCCATTGTCCGAGTGTCCAGCCAATACCTTGCCAGTGCGCTTGCGCTCCTTCCTGCTGGACAGTGACGACGCTGGCAACCGTGTAGCTCTTAACGACGCACGATATGAGTTCTGGCTGTACCATGAGATAGCCAAACGTCTACGCACCGGCGATATCTATATAGATGACAGCTTGCAACACCGCCAACTGGCCGACGAGCTGGTGCCACTGGCCGAATACGCGCCACTGCTGGCAAAAATGGACGCGAACATTGCCTGGTTGCGTCAACCCGTCAGCACGCGCCTGGAAGCGTTGGCCGAGCAATTACGACAACAGTGGCATTCCTTCAACTCGGAACTACGCCGGGGGACGCTGCCACACCTGACGTTCGACACTGCGCGTAAACGCTTGATATGGCGCCAACCCAAAGCTAATAAAGGGGCCGACCAATCCGAAGCCTTTTACGGGCGTTTGCCGCTGACCGACGTGGCCGACGTGTTGCGCTTCGTGGATGGTCAATGCCAGTTCCTGTCGGCATTGACGCCACTGCAACCGCGCTATGCCAAGCAGAGCACCCAGGCCAACAGCTTGCTGGCCGTAATCACTGCCATAGCCATGAACCACGGCATGTTCACCATGGCGCGCACCAGTGACATTCCCTATCAGGTGCTGGAGACGGCCTACAAGCAGTACTTGCGACAATCGACGTTGCAAGCAGCCAATGACTGTATTAGCAACGCCATCGCCAAGCTGCCGATCTTCGAGCATTTCTCATTCGACCTGGAAATGCTCTACGGTAGCGTGGATGGGCAGAAGTTCAGCATGGAGCGTCCCACTATCCAAGCACGGCATTCGCGCAAATACTTTGCCCGTGGCAAGGGCGTGGTGGCCTACACAATGCTGTGCAACCATGTGCCGCTACAAGGCTGGGTAATTGGCGCGCATGAATATGAGGCCCATCATGCCTTTGACGTGTGGTACCGCAATACCTCGAACATCGTGCCGAGAATGATCACCGGCGATATGCACAGCATCAACAAGGCCAACTTTGCCATTTTCGACTGGTTCGGCGGGGTATTTGCACCGCGTTTTACCGACGCCAACGCTCAACTTAAGGAGTTGTACTGTGTCGATGATCTGGCTCTTTATGAAAAATACCTCGTAAAACCAGTGGGTCAGATCGCCCTGCAAGCCATTGAAAGCGAAAAAGAGGGCATTGACCAGATCGTGGCCACACTGGCATTGAAAGACATGACGCAAGCGACGCTTATCCGCAAGATATGCACCTACAGCACGTCCAATCCCACGCGGCGTGCGGTCTTCGAGTACGACAAGCTCATCCGCAGTATTTACACATTACGCTACCTACGCGACCCACAGTTGCAGCGCAACGTGCATCGCTCGCAAAACCGCATTGAGTCATACCACCAGTTGCGTGCAGCCATTGCCCAGGTTGGCGGCAAAAAGGAACTGACGGGGCAGACGGACCTAGGGTTAGAAATCAGCAACCAGTGCGCCCGACTGGTTGCCAACGCCATCATCTACTACAATGCGGCCATCCTTTCACGGCTACTGGAGCGCTGCCAGGGTAAAGCCAAGGCGCTGGCACTCATCAAGTCAACATCACCGGTGGCCTGGCAGCACCTACTATTGGGCGGACATTACACCTTCGAGGATGGTGGCAAAATGCTGGATTTGGATACTTTGCTAGAGGGTGTGGATTGGGGGTGACGGAAATTTCGGCGGTTTGTGATTAGAACCCCGCATTGGACGAACTGCT
>NZ_LJQT01000478.1:0-11531 GCF_001400515.1 Pseudomonas meliae
CCGCAGGCTGCCCTGTTCCTCAGCAGACGCTGAATGGCGCCTATCGGTGCGGTTGGAAACAGGCACGGCTGATCAGCAAATGCCGCATGTGCGTAAAACACCGCCAAGGGCCGCAACCCTCGCCGCTGCGCCTCGGACTGACGCATCAACAGCAGTGCTGCGGCGCCATCGGAGATTGAGCTGGAGTTGGCTGCCGTAACCGTGCCGCCCTCGCGAAAGGCGGGTTTGAGCGTCGGGATCTTGTCCGGACGCGCCTTGGGCGGTTGTTCATCGTGAATGATCTGCCTGGACTCTTTACCCACGGTGACCTGCACCGGCACGATTTCTGCGTCGAAATGACCGTCGGCGATGGCCTCCTGCGCGCGGGCCAGTGACGCCAGAGCGAACGCATCCTGCGCCTCGCGACTGAAACCGTTCGACCCGGCGCAGTCTTCGGCGAAGGTACCCATCAGCCGACCCGGCTCATAGGCATCCTCAAGGCCATCCAGAAACATATGGTCCAGCACCTTGCCGTGCCCCATGCGGTAGCCATTGCGAGCGCGATCCAGCAGGTAAGGTGCATTGGACATACTCTCCATGCCGCCAGCCACTAACACCGCCGTGCTGTCTGCCATCAACAGGTCATGGGCCATGATTGCGGTCTGCATACCGGAACCGCACATCTTGTTGACCGTGCTGCACAGCGTCGCATTGCCTAGCCCGGCCCCGAGCGCAGCTTGTCGAGCAGGCGCTTGACCGAGGCCCGCCGGCAGCACACAACCAAACAGCACATGCTGCACGTCTGCACTTTCAATGCCTGCCCGCTCAACGACCGCGCGGATGGCGATCGAACCCAGTTCTGTGGCACTCAGGCTCTGCAGATCACCCTGAAAACCGCCCATGGGCGTGCGCGCAGCGCTGACAATGACCACAAGGTCTTGATGAAGGGGTGTCCTTTCGATGGACATGATTATCTCCAGTCTTGTTTTTATAGGATCGGTCGAATCATCAACCTGCTGCCTTGCGGACGCAATGGTTGAAACAGGCAGATTAGCGGGTATCCCGGCATTGCGCCCGACAGGACGAATCTCTCATGGCAGACGAGGTCTGAAGATGACTGAACCCGACGCTGGAGCACACGAATGTCGCTACGCCCGATCCGCGCCCTGCTCTCAGGCCTGCTTATCCTTGGTTTGAGCGCGTGTGCACTCATCCCCCATCGAGACCCGCTGACGATCAACGTCGTCGGTATCGAACCCGTTCCCGGGCAGGGACTTGAACTGCGCATGGCGGTCACATTGCGGGTGCAGAACCCGAACGAAACCGAGATCAACTACACCGGCGTGGCGCTCGATCTGGACGTGAACGGTAAGCTGCTCGCCTCTGGCGTGAGCAACCAGAAAGGCACCGTAGGACGCTTCTCCGAGGCGTTGCTGGTGGTGCCGGTCAGCGTGTCGGCGTTCGCCGCCTTGCGCCAGGCACTGGGGCTTAGTCAGAGCCAGCGTTTGGACAATCTGCCCTATACACTTCGCGGCAAGCTGGCTGGCGGCTTGCTCGGTACGATGCGCTTCAGTGACAGCGGCACGCTGGATTTGCGCCAGGCAGAGGGAGATCCTTGGTAACAAGTCATTACGGGTAGTAATGCCTGTCAGGGTTTGGCAGCCTAAACCGGGCGATACAGGTGGCATGCTTTCTGCTGGCTGACTGCTGAGCATGCTCCATGCCTCCCCACCCTCAAGGAAGATTTGCCAATGACCCCGCAGAACCCGTCAGCACGTTTTTTCCCGACCTTCTGTCTCTTGTGACGCTGATGCTCAGCCTGTGCATGGCACCGACATGGGCGGCAGAAAAAAGCGCCAAGCGCGGCATTGCCTACGACATCGCCCTGCCCGCCGACCTGAGTGCGTTATCTTCGGGCGTGAGCTGGTGGTACAACTGGAGCCCCAAGCCCCACGACCGCCTGGCGTCCTACGACTACGCCTCAATGTACGGTGTGGATTTCATCCCGATGGTATGGAACGGCAACGTTGACGACGGTCAATTGAAGCAATACCTGCTGGCCCATCCCGCCATCCGCTATTTGCTGGTGATCAATGAGCCGAATCTGCTCGACCAGGCCAACATGACGCCCGAAGCGGCGGCCAGTTTCTGGCCGAGGCTGGAACAGATCGCTGCCCAGACCGGCGTAAAACTGGTGGGGCCAGCGATGAACTGGGGAACCATGCCGGGCTACGGCGACCCGGTGGTATGGCTTGATGCCTTCTACACAGCCTATCGATCGATGAATCAAAATCGCGACCCGCGCATCGATTACCTGGCTTTTCACTGGTACGACTATGGTTTGCCAGGAATGCTCGATCGGCTGTCGAAGTACGGAAAACCCTTCTGGGTCACCGAGTTCGCCAATTGGCACGCCCTGGATGACGGTGCGCAGATTGATACGGTCGAAAAGCAGAAGCAGCAGATGGCCGAGATGGTCGCCACGCTTGAGCAGCGCACGGACGTGTTCAGGTACGCCTGGTTCACTGGCCGGATGAACCCGGACCCGCACTTTTCCAGCCTGTTGAACAATGAGGGTAAGCTGACCGAACTGGGCCAATACTACATCTCGTTGCCGTATAACGAGTGACACTGCGTTGAGTGACCACGGGGTCTTCACAGCTGGCAAGCGAGGCTGCGCCAATCTCGGTCAGGCCACTGATGATGTGCTGGGTATAAGGAAATGACTGATCGGGCTCCAGGACTCTTGCGGAGACCAGAAGCCCCTCCCTGACCAGCGTGTCGACCGCTCCCACACAAACGTGGATGGCCGGGGCACGAGCGTACGCGCGCACCAGCTCCCGGTAGATCTGACCAAACGTAAGCTTTTGGGGTTTGCTCAAGCACAATCGCTTGACGATGCTCAAGATCGCGAGGTCAACGCGTGGACATTCGTAACTCACCGCATTTGCCTTTAACTTAATGACGCCTGACGCGCAAAACAGTGGACACCCGATACCGTTCTTCCCGACCTGCACAACACACGCTCAACCTTAAATAAAGCCGTGCACAAAGCGTCAATTTTTGCACACTTTTTAGAACACTCTATTTATTGAAGCGCATTCAAAAACAATCATTGAGCCCATCAATCTTTTATAGAACCGCCCTGAATAGACTATTAGTCGCTTGTGTTGAACGCACGTAAAAGCGTCAGAATGCAAAGCTTACCAGATCACTAAACCTAACGACAATTAGGTTTAATAAAAAGCAATTAAAACCTAAAAATTCCAATTTTTTTAACAATTGAAACCGATTTAATAGCAAAAATAGCTATTTAAACCCGTAAAAATCATCATCCCAATTTTTTTTCGTCAAGAAAAACCTGATGAAAGCCAACTGACATCACTTAATAAAAATAAGGTTAGTAATACTTTATCTACCGGTGAACTTTTTACTGTCGCGTTGGACTTACTGTTCAGCCAAGCGATGTGTCATTGCGACAGCCGTCTGTTTTTCTCCTGCAAACCATTAATCGAGATGCAATCGATGACTAGAACCATGCTGTCTGTTTTCAGTGCAGTACTTTTGTGCGCGCACAGTGTCTGCGCACTGTCAGCGGACTCAACTTCCAGCACAAATACCGCTGTGTCCGATCAACAGATCCGGACGCAGGTGGAAGCCAAGCGCGACCAGTTATCAGGCGCTGACAAGATCAACCCGGCTCAACAACAGAGTTCGTCGTCCCTGCTCGAAGCGCCAGTGGACACCGACGACGCCCCTGCCCAGGCACAACGACCATGAACAACCTCAATCAACCGATCACATCGACCGGAAGGACACTTGCCTTGTCAGCCTTCAAACAGACGCTGAGCCTGAGCCTGCTGACGTTCAGCGTCATGCAGGCCAACCTTGCGCTCGCCGCCGTGACCCCGGCGACCGGTAACGCAGTCGAAGCGCGCGTCAGCTCGATTCTCGACAACATGAACCAGTCGGAAAAGATCAACTTCACTCGCGTCGACGACGGCCACATGATCCCTTCCCTGCTCAAGTGGGGCATCAAGGGCACCGTGGCGTATGACTCGTCCATGGGCGTACACGTCAACAATGCCACGTTCGGTGCTCAGTACCCTTCGCAGTCGGCGCTGGCAGCGACCTGGAGCATCAACCGGGCCAAGGAATTCGGCCTGGCCATCGCTTATGAGACACGGATTTCCGGCGGCCAGCAGATGCTGTCGCCAGGCGTCAACCTGTACCGCACGCCCTACAACGGTCGTTCGGCAGAATATGTCAGCGGTGAGGACCCGTTCCTCGGCGCGGTACTGGCACCGGCCATTGTCAACGGCATTCAGGCCCAGGGTATCCAGGCCAGCGGCAAGCACTACCTGGCCAACGAGCAGGAAGCCAATCGTCAGGCAGTCGACATCAAGGTCGATGAGCGCACCCTGCGTGAACTGTACCTGCCGGGCTTCGAGTCGATGGTGAAGAACGCCAATGTCGCCTCGATCATGTGCGGCTTCAACAAGGTCAACGGCGACTATGCCTGTGAAAACCATCACCTGATCACTGAAGTGCTCAAGGGCGAATGGGGCTATCAGGGCATGGTCATCAGTGATTTCAACGCCATTCACGATGCGTTCAAGGGCGCATGGGCCGGTACTGACATCGACATGCCATCCGGCCTGCAGTTTACCGAAGCCAAACTGCTGCCTTACCTGTGGAGCGGGCAACTGACCCAGAACGTGATCGACGACAAGGTCAAACGTAACCTGCGCGCCATCGTCAGCTACGACCTCCAGGAAAACCTCAACACCGCCAAGACTCTGGAGCATCCCGAGTACGGCATGCGCGCTGCACTGAATACCGCGCGCGAATCCATCGTATTGCTGCGCAACGAAAACACCGCTGCGGGCAAACCGTTGCTGCCGCTGGCGCGCTCGGCGAAAATCGCTGTGATTGGCAACTGGGCCCACGATGTCCCTGCATCTCCTTTTGGCACTGCGAACTCGCCACCCAACAGCTATGTAACCGAGCTGAGCGGCCTGCAGCAACTGGCGTCCAGCAGCTCCGATGTCACCTACCTCTCGGAAATGAGCCTGAATCCGGCCAGTTCGGTGTGGTATCAGCCAGCAACCGGCGACAACGGAATCAGCAACGCCGGGGTAAAAGCCGAGTACTTCTCCAACACCACCTTTTCCGGCGACCCGGTGCTGACGCGCGTGGAACCAGGCTTGAACCTGAACTGGACCACCGGCAGCAACGTCACCAATGCAGGCAGTACTGCGGTGTCTGGCTTCAGTCCGTCACCCGGGGCATTCTCGGCGCGGTTTACCACCACCATCAAACCAACCGTCTCGGGCGCTCAGGTGTTCAAGGTGCGAGCAGACGGCCCTTACAAACTGTGGGTCAACGATGAACTCGTTCTGCAGAGCGATGGCGTGCCTTACTCCGGTGACGTAGTGAACGCGCTGACAACGTCGGGGAAAACCGCAGCATTGTCGGCTGGCAAGACCTACAGCGTGAAGCTGGAATACCAGCGTGTACAAGGCAACTTTATCCCTGTGCTGGGTAGCCTGACGGGCGTGCAGATGAGCTGGGCGTCGTTGCGTCCGCCAAAAGACCTGTCGAAATACGATGCAGTCGTGGTTGCTACAGGGAACACGTCCGAGAACGAAGGCGAAGGCTCTGACCACGGTTTCGATCTGCCCGATCAACAGGCTGAGCTGATCAGCTTCGTTGCCAAGGCCAACCCCAACACCATCGTCGTCATGCACGGCGGCGGCGTGGCCAACATGCAGCCTTGGGCAAACAAGGTGGGCGCTACGCTGCAAGCCTGGTTCCCGGGCCAGCAAGGCGGTCAGGCGCTGGCCGAGATCCTCTATGGCAAGGTCAACCCGTCGGGCAAGCTGCCGGTCACGATCGACAAGAAAATCGAGGATAACCCAAGCTATGCTTCCTATCCGGACCCGGCGGCCTATCGCGGCAACAACCCGCTGACCGAAATGACCTACAGCGAAGGCCTGTACATGGGTTATCGCGGCTATGACAAGAAACACGCCAAGCCGCTCTACCCGTTCGGTTACGGCCTGTCCTACACCACGTTCAGCTACAGCGACCTGAAACTGTCGACCAACGTGCTGACGCCGGGCTCGACAATCGACGTCAAATTCACCGTGACCAATACGGGTGACAAGGCAGGCTTCGAAGTGGCACAGCTATATGTGCAGCCGGTCAAACCTGCGGTGGACCGTCCGGAGAAAGAGCTCAAGGGCTTCACCAAGGTGTACCTGCAACCCGGCGAGAGCAAGACTGTCAGCGTACCGATAGACTCCCGCTCGCTGGCCTACTACGTCGACAAGACGGCAAGCTGGGACGTGGACGCCGGGAAGTTCAAGATTCTCGTGGGGGCAGACTCGGAGAACCTGACCCTCAACAGGACGCTGATCACCCTGTACCCGGAAAAACTGACCACTCGTGACAGCAACCCGCTGCCACTGCCACTGCGCAAGGCAGTACAGGTCAGCGCGGCACAGACTTACTGATGCACCCCGTCAAGGCTCAGGGATGAGCCTTGATATCCCTGCCCAGACGCTGCACGTAGATATCGAAAACCGCCATGACGTCGACGTCTTGCGGGCTTCTCAGCCACTGAATCTGCAAACCGTCCATGACCGAGAAGATTTCCTGGGCCAGGGCTTTGACATTGATGTCGGCACGCACTTCTCCCGCCTCTATCAACGCCTGCAAATGGCCGCGTGCATGCTCATGGGTCAGCTGGAATCGCTCGCGATGCCATGTCCACGCAGGGTGCGACTTCGACAGGCTCTCGGTATTCATCAGCAGTGCCGCCTGACACTCGTCGGCATTCTCGATACTGAAGCTCATGCTCAGCTTCAGAAATTTCAGAAACCCGTCAAGCGTCGGTTCGGTCACCAGATCCTGAAAGCGTGACGTAACCCGCTGATCCCTGCGCTCCAGCAACGCAGCGAGCAAGGCTTCCTTGTTGGGGAAATGGTGCAGCAAGCCGACGGTGGTGATGCCGGCAAGCAATGCAACCTCGCGCATTGATGCACTCGAATAGCCGTCCCTGGCGAAAACAACCGTGGCGGCATCCAGCAAGGCCTTTCTGCGCATGTCACCCTTGGGCGCACGACGGCGCTTGGGCGCAGCTGTTTCTTCGGATTCATTCCCTGATTCTTCGATAACCATAAAAACCTGATAACGCCTTGATTCAATGTACCCCGATGCTGGTAACCGGGGCCCTGCTGGTAAAAAACCGCTTCGCTGTCAGTGAAGCGGTGGTGATGGAGATCAGCGCAATGATCGCATTACCGGTAAACATGCCAGGCAATGCACCACTGCTGCCGAACCAGTGAATACCGGCGAATACGAAGGGCACTGTACCCGCTGTTGCCCTGAGCCAGGCAAACACCGCCACCCACCATGACTTGTTCATGGTTATGAATACGGCGATGGCGACGAAATCCAGACCAATCAAAACCCAGAGGCCGCCGCCCCACAAGCAAAAGGCCATGAACACAGCGCGGGCCTCGGCTCCTAGCTGGTAGAGATCGGCAATCATGCCGCTACACAGCACCAGCATCAACCAGACTGCAAGCCCGTAACAGACCACCAGCCGCCGGGTAAAGATGACCGCAGAACGTACGCGATCATCGCGGTTCGCACCAATATTCTGGCCAAGCACCGGGGCCAGCGCGCCGGGCAAAGCAAAAAAGGCGCAATACGAAAACTGCAGGACCCGATCCAGCACTGCCATGGCGGCCAGGGCGGAGGTGCCGAATGCCGAAAGCGAGGCGACAAGATAAGCCAAACCGATCGGTGTCGCCAGATTCGCCGCCATGGCAGGAAGCGCAAGCCTGAAGGTACGCACGGCATGCAGGCGCAGCAGTTTCAGATTGCGTGTGAAGACCATCCCCATGCGGCTGCGCACCCAATACAGGCCGATGGAAGCGGACACCGCTGCCGATATGGCAAAGGCGATGCCTGCGCCGTTCAGCCCCAGGTCCAGCACAAAGATGAACAGCGGGTCTGCGACCGCCAGCGTGGCGGCCGCTGAGAGCACCACTGCCAGCGCCCGACGGTTATCACCGGTGGTTCTGAGCATCTGCGCCGACATCTGCATCACGGCCTGTAGCACGGTAAAAGGCAGTGTCAGCCAGATGAAACTGCGCGCCGCCTCGTAAGTGGCCGCCTCGGCCCCCAGCCAGTGGGTAATCGGCACCACCAGCGCCAACTGCGTGACAGACGCCAGAGCGGCGACCGTGACTACCATCAGCATGAGGCTGCCGGTCAATCGAGGGATGGACTTCACCGCACGATGACCGATGCGCTCCGACAATACCGAAGTCGCAGCGATGATCACGCCGGTCACCAGCGCGCTGTTGAAAAAAATCAGCACCTTGGCGATGCCGACCGCAGCCAGAAGCACAGGGTCATGCAGCATCGAGACATAGACCAGCGTCAGTATGTCGACGAGAAAAACTGCAAACAGGCTCAAGGCACTGGTACTGGCGGTGACGACGATGTGGCGCGCTACGCTGCCCTGGGTGAATCTTGCGCTGGCTTGGGCCATCAATGTTCTCAAAAAGCCTGGTCAGCCCGGCATGCAAGGCATTCCCATGCAAGTGCATGAGGAACGGAAGTTTGTAACCGTCATGCCAACACTGGCACGAGCAACGATCACCGCCAAATGCGAGGGTCGCTGTCGCGGGCTACTTGCTCGCCGCCACCAGACGATTCACTTCACTGCGAACCATGTTGGCGTATTCCGGCGGGCTCATCGTGTCCAGTTCGGAACGTACCCATTCGGACCACTTGCCCTTGCGCTTGGCGCGCTCGCCCATCAAGCGTGCAGCCTCACTCTTGGCCTTGCCCAGATTGCTCTGCCAGAGGTCGAACAAACGGGATTTCTCGTCTTCAAGAGCGGTACGTTCGGGGAGCGGCCGATTGGCCAGATTGAAACTCATCACAGTCACCTACGGCTAAAAACGGCTGCATCTTACACCCGTAAGGGGCGTTACCTGCAGAGTCTTGCGTCGGGTCATTCAAGCAATTGCAACTTTTCAGGATGCGCGAGACTCCATTGATCACTGTTGCCATCACTTGAAAGGAAGATACCCATGGCTCGTAAGACCTCTGCTCAACAAGCTGCCGATCAAATCAAGGATCAGGCATTCAGTGACCTGCAGGCACTGATCGAAGAATCCGACAAATTGCTTAAGGAAAGCGCTGCGCTGGTTGGCGAAGAAGCAGAAACGCTGCGTGCACAACTGAGCCTCAAGCTTAAGCAGGCACTGGACTCGATGGCCAGCGTGCGCGACCGCACCAAACCAGTCGTTGAAGCGACCGAAACCTACATCGGTGGTCACCCGTGGCAAACCGTGGCTATTTCTGCAGGCTTCGGCCTGGTAGTCGGCCTGTTGCTGGGTCGTCGTTGATCGACAGCCGCTGATGAGAAGCATCGCGGGCCTGGGTACGGGCCCGCAATGCTTGATGCTGTTGTAACGATGGTGTAGGTCTGATGAATTACCTTAAGCGGGCGTGCTGTACCACCGACGGCTCGGCAAACCGGTGGGATTTGCTCACTTTGGCCTGCAACAACACGCGCTGTTCCTCAGCCTGGGCCTGGCTTTCATAAGGTCCGATCAACAATTGCTGCTTACCGTCGATGTCCACGATGACTGGGGCATAACTGCGTTCCAGCAGCCAGGCACTGGTATCGCTCACCGCTTCGCGCGAATTCATCTGGATGAACCACTGTGGCGTGGAGACCGGAGCAGTAACCGCCGCATCCTGGGCTTTTTCCCTGGCGGGCGCACTCGAGTTGCCTGCATCGCATCCGGCCAGAGCCAGTACCACTATCATCATTACCGTCTTGCGCACGTAGGTCTGCTCCTCGTCTGAAGTGGCGCGAGTCTAACATTCTCGCAATGCCCGTTGATGGACTGTGTCGAGGTGTCGCATGCCCGGCCAAAGGGCTTTGGGCACTGGCCATGCGCTGTTCTCGCAACAATCAGTTATATTTTTTGCGATCACTGGTCATGTGATCAGATATTTCTTTGCATATAAACGCAACATGAAGTGTCAAACGCCTGCGACCATGTTGACCGATGGCTTGCCGCCGTTGGTGCATTAGAACAGGAGTTCATCATGTGCGACGACCGTAACCCCCTGCATTGCTTCATTCCGCCTTATATGCTCGAGCGTATGGCGCAGTCCCCAAAGACTCTGGTAAGCGCCCGGGCCATTGCCAACCTGACGAGCAGCTCGGCGTTCCTGGCATCACGACTTTCAGCCCGAACCATGCCCTCCATGCACGCGATCAAATCGCCTGACGGTCGAAAGCACTGCGTGATTCACGATGCCAAGGGAACCGACGATCTTCCCGGCGCTGTGGCTCGCAAGGAAGGCCAGGCCCCGACTGGTGACAAGGCAACCGATGAAGCATACGACGGTTCCGGCGATGTCTACGATTTCTACGCGGAACTGTTCGAGCGCAATTCGCTGGACGACAGTGGCATGTCGCTGGTGTCTACGGTGCACGTCGCCGAGGTGGACTTCAATGGCGACCACGTACCGCTGAGCAACGCCTACTGGAATGGCAGCCAGATGGCGTATGGCGACGGTGATGATCTGGTCTTCAAGCGCTTCACCGGCAGCCTGGAAGTAATCGCCCATGAACTGACCCACGGGGTGCAGAGTTTCACCTCGAACCTGGATTACCGCGGACAGTCCGGAGCCCTCAACGAGCATTTCGCCGATGTCTTCGGCATGCTGGTGCGTCAATGGAAACAGGGCACCAGCGCCGCCGAGTCGGACTGGGTAGTCGGTAAGGAATTGCTAGTGCCCGCTCCTACACGACGGGGTATTCGCGACATGGAAAAACCGGGCACCGCCTATTCCAACGATCCGGACCTGGGCGATGATCCGCAACCGACAACGATGGCCGATCTGTACACTGGCGCCAAGGACCGCGGCGGCGTACACATCAATTCGGGCATCCCCAATCGGGCGTTCGTGCTGGTCGCCAAGGCGTTGGGCGGAAATGCCTGGGAAGTAGCGGGCAGAATCTGGTATGAAACGATGCTGGAGCTGGCCTCTGACAGTCAGTTTGTCGACTGCGCCAGAGCCAGCATAAAAATCGCCTCGGATTCACGCTTCGGCCCTAAAGCCAAAAAAGCCGTACAAGCGGCCTGGAAGGAAGTCGGGGTCAAGGTTTAGCCGAACACAAAGGTGCTTGAAATGAAAGTCTGTCTAGTGCAATCCGGCGGCTTTGCGGGCGCCGTCAAACGCTGTGAAGTCGATACGTCCACCCTTGAGCAGCCGGAAGCCGAGCAACTGCAGCGGCTGGTCAGTGACAGCGGCCTGAATCAGTCCAGCAGCGCGTTCAATGATCAGGCGCGGGATCTGAATCAGTACGAAATCACTATTGAGGATGAGGCCAGAGAAATCTGCCTCACGTTTGACGAACACAACGTGCCAGCGTCCGCCCGCCAGCTGCTAGGGTTCCTCAAGCAACGCGTAAAGCCCGGCAAGCTCTAGGGAAGCTCCGAGCA
>NZ_LJQT01000129.1:0-40545 GCF_001400515.1 Pseudomonas meliae
CCCATGTGAGAGTAGGTCATCGTCAAGATTAAATTCCAGAAACCCTCATCGCTTACGCGTTGAGGGTTTTTGTTTTTCTGCTGCACAAAAACTGCCATGAAAATACGTTTTCGTTTCTATGCAGCATGCCTCTGCGTGGCTATTATGCGTGCCTCATTGCCGGGCGACTCCAAATGCTGACCTTGTTAAAGCTTCTTGCCGATGGTGCATTTCATTCTGGACAGGTATTAGGCAATGCCCTCGGCATAAGCCGCAGTGCGGTCTGGAAGCAGCTTCAGCAGCTTGAAGCTGACCTGGGCCTAGAGGTGCATAAAGTGCGCGGACGGGGTTATCGACTGGCAACGCCTATTTCGCTTTTAAGCCCCGCTGGCATAGCTCAGTGCGGATTCCCCGCCAGCTGGTCTGTACGCACTTACGACACTATCGACTCAACCAATGCAGAGGCCACGCGTCTGATTGCTCACGGGGCTCCCATGCCTTTACTGGTGGTGGCCGAGCAGCAAACCTCGGGAAGGGGGAGGCGGGGTCGAAAGTGGGTAAGTCCATTTGCCGAGAACCTTTATTACAGTCTGGTCCTGCGCATTGATGGTGGAATGCGTCAGCTGGAAGGTCTCAGCCTTTTGGTCGGATTGGCTGTGATGAACGTACTGCGCGACATTGGGGTTCAAGGCGCGGGCCTGAAATGGCCTAATGATGTATTGGTCGGAAGACAGAAGATTGCTGGCATTTTGCTCGAGCTTGTTGGGGATCCGGCAGACGTTTGTCATGTGATCATCGGGATAGGGGTGAACGTGAACATGCGGTCATCGAGCGAAGTGGATCAACTATGGACGTCGATTCGACTCGAAACGGGCAGCCTTGCTGATCGGAATCGGATTGCAGCCCTTATAAGCAGTCAGCTTGAGTCTCTTCTGGCAGTTCATCGCAAAGAAGGCTTCGTGGCTTTTCAGGATGAGTGGGAGCGCGGACATTTGTGGCAGGGAGCTGCTGTCAGATTGCTTTCAGGCGCTGAGGCAGTTGAAGGGGTAGTGTTGGGGGTCGACTCGCTTGGAGCGTTGCGTTTGGAAGTGAATGGGGTAGAAAAGAGCTTTAGTGGTGGCGAGCTCAGCCTGAGGTTGCGAGATGATTCTTGAGCTCGACTGTGGCAACAGCTTCATCAAGTGGCGGATAACGGCGAAGAACGATGCGGCAGTGATTAGCGGCGGCGTTGTGGACTCCGATGCTGCCTTGCTGATGCACTTGAGTAATCTGCCTGACACATCATTCACTGACTGCCGTCTGGTGAGTGTGCGTAGTGCCGAAGAAACGGCGAGGCTTGTCTTTTTGCTGGCTGACACCTTTTCCGTTGCGCCTGTCTGCGCGGAACCTGCTCAAGAGCTTGCTGGCGTGATAAATGGCTATGACGACTTCGCGCGTCTGGGGCTGGACCGCTGGCTGGCTTTCGTAGGTGCTTACCATATCGCCAGAAGCGCGTGCCTGGTGATTGACCTGGGAACTGCTGTGACGTCTGATTTTGTCGACGCCGGTGGTGCGCATCTCGGTGGCTTTATCTGTCCTGGAATGCCCTTGATGCGCAATCAGTTGCGTACCCATACCCGTCGCATCAGATATGACGACACAGAGGCTGAAAAAGCCCTGGCCCGTCTTGTTCCTGGGCGTGCGACTGCAGAGGCTGTAGAGCGCGGCTGCTCGTTGATGCTTCGTGGTTTTGCATTGACTCAGATGGAGATAGCGCAGGGGTACTGGGGCAATGATTTTACTATTTTTGTGACTGGTGGGGATGCAGCACTGGTTGCGGATGTGCTGCCGGGGGCTCGTATTGTTCCTGATCTGGTCTTCGTGGGTCTGGCTCTGGCTTGCCCTTTGCGTTGAGGTCTCTATGCGTTGGTTATTTCTTCTGCTGTTGATGCTTAATGCCTTTTATTACCTCTGGCATCAGCAGGAGGCTCCCCTCAGGGCCAAAGAGGTAATGCCATTGTCATTGCATCGCGCTTCCCAGCAGGATATTCGTCTGCTTAGCGAGTCGGATGCGGGGCGCACGTCGCGTGATGCTGACACGAGGTGTCTTTATGTCGGTGGCTTTGCCAGGCAAGAGGATGCTCGGCTGGTGGAGCAGCGCTTGAACAGTCTGGATATCCAGTCTCAATTTCAGTCGTTGCAAACGAATGGGGCGACGGCCTACTGGTTAAGGATTGCCCCGGAAAGCCGACGTCTTGTGGAGGCAGGTGTGATCAATCAATTGAGTCAGGATTTCCCACAATTAAAAAATCAAATAATGTCGTGCGAGGGCATTGCAACTGCTGAGTAGTTTACATAGAATGGCGCCCGCTTCGCAGCGAGGTGAAAGTCTCGCGAACGGGGTGGTAGTAGTCAACGCATGTAACCTCAGGTTTTTACTGAGAAAAAGGTTGACAGAAGGGCGGCATGAGTTGAGAATGCTGCCTCGCTTAGGAGGGGTTCCCGAGCGGCCAAAGGGATCAGACTGTAAATCTGACGTCTACGACTTCGAAGGTTCGAATCCTTCCCCCTCCACCAGATTTAGCGCGATCTGCAAATTGCGCGGGTATAGTTTAGTGGTAGAACCTCAGCCTTCCAAGCTGATG
Organism: Pseudomonas meliae; assembly: GCF_001400515.1. Classification (NCBI taxonomy): domain Bacteria; kingdom Pseudomonadati; phylum Pseudomonadota; class Gammaproteobacteria; order Pseudomonadales; family Pseudomonadaceae; genus Pseudomonas; species Pseudomonas meliae. The sequence continues at coordinate 2,604 of NZ_LJQT01000129.1, forward strand.
ATGCGGGTTCGATTCCCGCTACCCGCTCCAGGTTTGTGGTTCATGCATTGTGTTTTGCTCTTGTAGCTCAGTTGGTAGAGCACACCCTTGGTAAGGGTGAGGTCAGCGGTTCAAATCCGCTCAAGAGCTCCATTGCTAAAGGCAGATATGAAAATATCTGCCTTTGTTTTAGGTGGTTGCGCTGTGCGTGATCCGCTTGAAGCTTGTTCGGAGTGCGTCACCTGTAAGGCGCTCCCTGAATAAGGTGTTGAAAAACTCTCGTCAGGTCCGCATAATGGTCGGCCTGATTTTGCTTTTAGGTCAGTAGCTCAATTGGCAGAGCGACGGTCTCCAAAACCGTAGGTTGGGGGTTCGATTCCCTCCTGACCTGCCAGATTTCCTAGATGTAATCTGGCTTTCTTTTCACAGGATCTCCGTAGATGAATCCCAAGGCTGAAGCATCAGACTCTCGCTTTGATATGCTGAAGTGGCTCCTGGTAGTCGTTTTGGTTGTCGTGGGTGTTGTCGGTAATCAGTATTATTCTGCTGAGCCGATCCTGTACCGCGTTCTTGCTCTCCTTGTGATTGCTGCTGCAGCTGCATTTGTCGCCCTGCAGACCGGTAAGGGTAAAGCCTTCTTCGTTTTGGCGAAAGAAGCTCGCGCTGAGATTCGTAAAGTCGTATGGCCTACTCGCCAAGAAACCACTCAAACCACGTTGATCGTTGTGGCAGTTGTGCTGGTTATGGCGTTGCTGTTGTGGGGGCTTGATTCCCTACTCGGCTGGCTTGTTTCCTTGATAGTTGGCTAAGGGTGTCCCGTGGCTAAGCGTTGGTACGTAGTGCATGCTTACTCGGGTTACGAGAAGCATGTCATGCGCTCGTTGATCGAGCGTGTGAAGCTGGCAGGCATGGAAGATGGCTTCGGCGAAATTCTGGTTCCCACTGAAGAAGTGGTTGAAATGCGTAATGGCCAGAAACGCAAAAGCGAACGCAAGTTCTTCCCAGGTTATGTGCTTGTTCAGATGGACATGAATGAGGGTACTTGGCACTTGGTCAAGGACACCCCGCGTGTCATGGGGTTCATCGGCGGTACCGCAGATAAGCCTGCTCCGATCACTGACAAAGAGGCAGAAGCAATTCTGCTTCGCGTTGCTGATGGTAGCGACAAGCCGAAGCCGAAAACGCTGTTCGAGCCGGGTGAGGTTGTTCGTGTCACCGACGGTCCGTTCGCCGATTTCAATGGCACGGTTGAAGAAGTTAACTACGAAAAGAGCCGGATTCAAGTGGCGGTGCTCATTTTCGGACGCTCTACCCCGGTAGAGCTAGAGTTCAGTCAGGTCGAAAAGGCATAACTGAGCTGGAATCCCATACCCCGCAGCCCAAGGCTGTGGGGTTTTTTCGTCACTGGGATATACGCGTAAGTAACCGGGGAGCCTTTATTGGCGCTTGAACCCGTAATTGGAGTGCCTCATGGCCAAGAAGATAACCGCATACATCAAGCTGCAAGTGAAAGCCGCTCAGGCTAACCCAAGCCCGCCAGTTGGTCCTGCTCTGGGTCAGCACGGTGTGAACATCATGGAATTCTGCAAAGCGTTCAACGCCCGTACTCAGGGTATTGAGCCAGGCTTGCCGACTCCAGTGATCATCACTGTATACAGCGACCGTAGCTTCACTTTCGAAACAAAAAGTACCCCTGCATCGGTTCTGCTGAAGAAAGCTGCAGGCTTGACCAGCGGCTCGGCTCGCCCGAACACCGTTAAAGTTGGCACCGTGACTCGTGCTCAGCTGGAAGATATCGCTAAAGCAAAAAACGCGGATCTGACTGCAGCTGACATGGAGGCGGCCGTGCGTACTATCGCCGGTTCCGCTCGTAGCATGGGCCTTAACGTGGAGGGTGTGTAATGGCTAAGCTGACCAAGCGTCAAAAGGCAATCGCCAGCAAGATCGAAGCTGGTAAGTCTTACAATTTCGTAGACGCCGCAGCCCTGCTGACCGAGCTGTCGACCGTCAAGTTCAGCGAGTCTGTAGACGTTGCTGTTAACCTGGGTGTCGATCCTCGTAAGTCCGACCAGGTTGTTCGTAGCGCTACCGTACTGCCGCACGGCACTGGTAAAACTGTACGCGTTGCAGTGTTCACCCAGGGCCCTGCTGCTGAAGCTGCTCTGGCTGCCGGTGCTGATCGCGTTGGTATGGACGATCTGGCTGCTGAAATGAAAGCGGGCGATCTGAACTATGACGTCGTTATCGCTTCCCCGGACGCAATGCGCGTTGTGGGTCAGTTGGGTCAGGTTCTCGGTCCTCGTGGTCTGATGCCTAACCCGAAAGTCGGCACCGTTACTCCTGACGTGGCTAACGCCGTCAAGAACGCCAAGGCTGGTCAGGTTCGTTATCGCACCGACAAAAACGGCATCATCCACACTTCCGTTGGCAAGGTCGGTTTCGACGCTGTCAAGCTGAAGGAAAACGTTGAAGCCCTGATCGCTGACCTTAAGCGTATCAAGCCTGCTTCTTCGAAAGGTATTTACGTCAAGCGCATCACCCTGAGCACCACTATGGGCCCAGGCCTGGTCATCGACCAGGGTTCGTTGGAAGCGTAAGACAGAAGCGGTGCGGTTTTGACGCCGTACCGTTTGAAAGATTGGGGTCCCTGCCTGGCGGGGGCTATCCAAGACCGTAGGCGACGCAAGTCTTAAACCTCAAGCCTACGCAGATGGTGCTCCCGGTTCCTTACCGAATCAGACACCAAAACGACATCTGACTCCGGTCGGATGAAACGGTAACAAGCAGGAGTTAAACCCGTGGCAATTAAACTCGAAGACAAGAAGGCCATCGTCGCTGAAGCCAACGAGGCTGCCAAAGCTGGTCTGTCCGCTGTCGTGGCTGATGCCCGTGGTGTGACGGTCGGCGCTATGACCGGACTCCGTAAAGAGGCTCGTGAAGCTGGCGTTTACGTACGTGTTGTACGTAACACCCTGCTCAAGCGCGCTGTTGCTGACACTGAATTCAGTGTCCTCAACGACGTGTTCACTGGCCCGACCTTGATTGCGTTCTCCAACGAACATCCTGGCGCTGCTGCCCGTCTGTTCAAGGAATTCGCCAAAGGTCAGGACAAGTTCGAGATCAAGGCAGCTGCGTTCGAGGGCAAGTTCCTCGCAGCTAATCAGATCGATGTACTGGCAAGCCTGCCGACCCGTAACGAAGCAATTTCTCAGCTGATGAGCGTGATTCAAGGCGCTACCAGCAAGTTGGCTCGTACTCTGGCGGCTGTTCGCGACCAAAAAGAAGCAGCTGCAGCCTAAGGCTGAGTCAGATCTTTTCGCGTATTTTTGTTTATTTTGATGGTCGCGTAGGCCGTCCCCCAATTCAGGAAATTGAGTCATGTCCATCTCTCAAGACGATATCCTTAACGCCGTAGCTGAAATGTCCGTTCTGCAGGTTGTAGAGCTGATCAAGGCGTTCGAAGAGAAGTTCGGCGTTACCGCTGCTGCCGGTTCGGCTGGTCCAGCTGTTGCTGCTGCTGTTGTTGAAGAACAAACTGAATTCAACGTCATGCTGCTGGAAGCTGGCGAGAAGAAAGTTAACGTGATCAAGGCAGTACGTGAACTGACCGGTCTGGGCCTGAAAGAAGCCAAGGCAGTCGTTGACGGCGCGCCAGCAATGGTTCTGGAAGCTGTTGCCAAAGACGCAGCTGACAAAGCCAAAGCTACTCTGGAAGAAGCAGGCGCTAAAGTCGAGCTGAAATAAGCATCGACTTTGAGTGTCCAGCCCACGCGATTAGCGAAAGGCTGATGGCTGGTGGCTTTTGCCACCGGCCTTTTTCCGTTATAGACGATTGGCGCTGTCAACGTTTGTAATGTGCGGTATCCACCGATGGCGGTGGCGCAAACCAAGGGGTTTGCAAGATTTTCTGGCTGCTTCCGTCGGGAGGGAGCCAAACAAGCAGGTGACCAAGCTGGGGAACGCTGATGGCTTACTCATATACTGAGAAAAAACGTATCCGCAAGGACTTTAGCAAGTTGCCGGACGTAATGGATGTGCCGTATCTCTTGGCCATCCAGCTGGATTCGTATCGCGAATTCCTGCAGGCGGGAGCGACCAAAGATCAGTTCCGCGACGTCGGTCTGCATGCAGCCTTCAAATCCGTTTTCCCGATCATCAGCTACTCCGGCAATGCTGCGCTGGAGTATGTAGGTTATCGCTTGGGCGAACCGGCATTTGATGTCAAGGAATGCGTGCTGCGCGGTGTGACTTACGCAGTACCTCTGCGGGTCAAGGTCCGTCTGATCATTTTCGACAAAGAATCGTCGAACAAAGCGATCAAGGACATCAAAGAGCAAGAAGTCTACATGGGTGAAATCCCCCTGATGACTGAAAACGGTACCTTTGTAATCAATGGCACCGAGCGCGTTATCGTGTCTCAGCTTCACCGCTCGCCTGGCGTATTCTTCGACCACGACCGTGGCAAGACGCACAGCTCCGGTAAGCTGCTTTACTCCGCTCGTATCATTCCTTACCGCGGTTCGTGGCTGGACTTCGAGTTCGATCCGAAAGACTGCGTATTCGTCCGTATCGACCGTCGTCGCAAACTGCCTGCATCCGTACTTCTGCGCGCTCTGGGTTATACCACCGAGCAAGTGCTCGATGCTTTCTACACCACCAACGTATTCCATGTGCGCGGCGAAAACCTGAGCCTGGAACTGGTGCCTCAGCGCCTGCGTGGTGAAATTGCCGTTCTGGATATTCTGGACGACAAGGGCAAGGTCATTGTCGAGCAGGGTCGCCGTATTACCGCTCGTCACATCAACCAGCTGGAAAAAGCCGGGATCAAAGAGCTGGAAGTGCCTCTGGACTACGTCCTGGGTCGTACTACTGCCAAGGTCATCGTGCATCCGGCAACCGGTGAGATCATTGCCGAGTGCAACACCGAGCTGAACACTGAAATCCTGGCCAAGATCGCCAAGGCTCAGGTCGTTCGCATCGAAACGTTGTACACCAACGACATCGACTGCGGTCCGTTCGTCTCTGACACGCTGAAGATCGACTCCACCAGCAACCAGCTGGAAGCGCTGGTCGAGATCTATCGCATGATGCGTCCTGGCGAGCCGCCAACCAAGGATGCAGCCGAAACGCTGTTCAACAACCTGTTCTTCAGTCCTGAGCGTTATGACCTGTCTGCTGTAGGTCGGATGAAGTTCAACCGTCGTATCGGTCGTACCGAAATCGAAGGTTCGGGTGTGTTGTGCAAGGAAGACATCGTAGCGGTCCTCAAGACCCTCGTTGATATCCGTAACGGCAAAGGCATCGTCGATGACATCGACCACCTCGGTAACCGTCGCGTTCGTTGCGTTGGCGAGATGGCCGAGAACCAGTTCCGTGTAGGTCTGGTCCGTGTCGAGCGCGCTGTCAAAGAACGTCTGTCCATGGCAGAAAGCGAAGGCTTGATGCCTCAGGACCTGATCAACGCCAAACCTGTTGCGGCGGCGGTCAAGGAGTTCTTCGGTTCCAGCCAGCTGTCCCAGTTCATGGACCAGAACAACCCGCTGTCCGAGATCACGCACAAGCGTCGTGTTTCCGCGCTCGGCCCTGGCGGTCTGACGCGTGAGCGCGCCGGCTTTGAAGTTCGAGACGTTCACCCGACTCACTACGGCCGTGTTTGCCCGATCGAGACGCCTGAAGGTCCGAACATCGGTCTGATCAACTCCCTGGCGGCCTATGCCCGCACCAACCAGTACGGCTTCCTCGAGAGCCCGTACCGTGTGGTCAAGGAAGGTCTGGTCACCGAAGAAATCGTCTTCCTTTCGGCGATCGAAGAAGCAGACCACGTCATTGCTCAGGCTTCGGCTGCAATGAACGACAAGCAAGAGCTGATCGACGAGCTGGTTGCTGTGCGTCACTTGAACGAATTCACCGTCAAGGCACCAGCCGATGTCACCCTGATGGATGTTTCGCCCAAGCAGGTTGTGTCGGTAGCCGCATCGCTGATCCCGTTCCTCGAGCACGATGACGCCAACCGCGCATTGATGGGTTCGAACATGCAGCGTCAGGCTGTACCGACCCTGCGTGCCGACAAGCCGCTGGTAGGTACTGGCATGGAGCGCAACGTTGCCCGCGACTCCGGCGTTTGCGTCGTGGCTCGTCGTGGCGGCGTGATCGACTCTGTCGACGCCAGCCGTATCGTTGTTCGCGTTGCTGATGACGAAGTAGAAACAGGTGAAGCAGGTGTAGACATCTACAACCTGACCAAATACACCCGTTCGAACCAGAACACCTGCATCAACCAGCGTCCTCTGGTGAGCAAGGGTGACCGTGTTCAGCGTAGCGACATCATGGCTGACGGTCCGTCCACCGATATGGGTGAGCTGGCTCTGGGTCAGAACATGCGCATCGCGTTCATGGCCTGGAACGGTTTCAACTTCGAAGACTCCATCTGCCTCTCCGAGCGTGTAGTTCAAGAAGACCGCTTCACAACGATCCACATTCAGGAACTGACCTGTGTGGCTCGTGACACCAAGCTTGGGCCTGAAGAGATCACCGCCGACATCCCGAACGTGGGTGAAGCGGCTCTGAACAAGCTGGACGAAGCCGGTATCGTTTATGTAGGTGCCGAAGTTGGCGCTGGTGACATCCTGGTGGGCAAGGTCACTCCGAAAGGCGAGACCCAGCTGACTCCGGAAGAAAAACTGTTGCGCGCGATTTTCGGTGAGAAAGCAAGCGACGTTAAAGATACTTCCCTGCGCGTGCCGACCGGCACCAAGGGTACTGTCATTGACGTTCAGGTCTTCACCCGTGATGGCGTCGAGCGTGATGCGCGTGCCCTGTCCATCGAGAAGTCGCAACTCGACGAGATCCGTAAGGATCTGAACGAAGAGTTCCGTATTGTCGAAGGCGCTACTTTCGAACGTCTGCGCTCTGCGCTGGTGGGCCGTGTAGCTGAAGGCGGCGCTGGCCTCAAAAAGGGCCAGGAGATCACCAACGAAGTGCTCGACGGTCTTGAGCATGGTCAGTGGTTCAAACTGCGCATGGCTGAAGATGCTCTGAATGAGCAGCTTGAGAAAGCTCAGGCCTACATCGTTGATCGTCGCCGTCTTCTGGATGACAAGTTCGAAGACAAGAAACGCAAACTGCAGCAAGGCGATGACCTGGCTCCAGGCGTTCTGAAAATCGTCAAGGTCTACCTGGCAATCCGTCGTCGCATCCAGCCGGGCGACAAGATGGCCGGTCGTCACGGTAACAAGGGTGTGGTCTCCGTGATCATGCCGGTTGAAGACATGCCGCACGATGCCAATGGCACGCCGGTCGATATCGTCCTCAACCCGCTGGGCGTACCTTCGCGTATGAACGTTGGTCAGATTCTCGAAACTCACCTGGGCCTCGCGGCCAAAGGTCTGGGCGAGAAGATCAACCGCATGCTTGAAGAGCAGCGTAAAGTTGCTGAGCTGCGTAAGTTCCTCAACGAGATCTATAACGAAATCGGCGGTCGTCAGGAGTCTCTGGAAGACCTCACCGACAACGAGATTCTGGACCTCGCGAAGAACCTGCGTAACGGCGTACCGATGGCTACCCCGGTTTTCGACGGTGCCAAGGAAAGCGAAATCAAGGCAATGCTCAAGCTGGCAGATATGCCGGAAAGCGGCCAGATGCAGCTGTTCGACGGTCGTACCGGCAACAAGTTTGAACGTGCTGTAACGGTTGGCTACATGTACATGCTGAAGCTGAACCACTTGGTGGACGACAAGATGCACGCGCGTTCCACTGGTTCGTACAGCCTGGTTACCCAGCAGCCGCTGGGTGGTAAGGCACAGTTCGGTGGTCAGCGTTTCGGGGAGATGGAAGTGTGGGCGCTGGAAGCATACGGCGCGGCGTACACTCTGCAGGAAATGCTCACAGTGAAGTCGGACGATGTGAACGGTCGTACCAAGATGTACAAAAACATCGTGGACGGCGATCACCGTATGGAGCCGGGCATGCCCGAGTCCTTCAACGTGTTGATCAAAGAAATCCGTTCGCTCGGTATCGATATCGATCTGGAAACCGAATAACACGTGACGCGAATCGGGGGCAGGGCGGTATTGCCTGCTCCCTGCTCCGCCAGGAGGAAAAGCCTTGAAAGACCTACTGAATTTGCTGAAAAACCAGGGTCAAGTCGAAGAGTTCGACGCAATCCGTATCGGACTTGCATCGCCTGAGATGATCCGCTCTTGGTCGTTCGGTGAAGTTAAAAAGCCGGAAACCATCAACTACCGTACGTTCAAGCCTGAGCGTGACGGTCTGTTCTGCGCCAAGATCTTTGGCCCGGTAAAAGATTACGAGTGCCTGTGCGGTAAGTACAAGCGCCTGAAGCACCGTGGTGTCATCTGCGAAAAATGCGGTGTTGAAGTAGCACTGGCCAAGGTTCGTCGCGAGCGCATGGCTCACATCGAGCTGGCTTCGCCGGTTGCTCACATCTGGTTCCTGAAATCGCTGCCGTCCCGTATCGGTTTGCTGATGGACATGACCCTGCGTGATATCGAACGTGTTCTCTACTTCGAGAGCTATGTCGTTATCGATCCAGGCATGACTACCCTTGAAAAAGGTCAGCTGCTGAACGACGAGCAATACTTCGAAGCCCTCGAAGAGTTCGGTGATGACTTCGACGCCCGCATGGGTGCCGAGGCTGTCCGCGAACTGCTGCACGCTATTGATCTGGAGCACGAAATTGGCCGTCTGCGTGAAGAAATTCCGCAAACCAATTCCGAAACCAAAATCAAGAAGCTGTCCAAGCGTCTGAAATTGATGGAAGCCTTCCAGGGTTCCGGCAACCTCCCTGAGTGGATGGTGCTGACCGTTCTGCCGGTTCTACCGCCAGATCTGCGTCCTCTGGTTCCGCTTGACGGTGGCCGTTTCGCGACGTCCGACCTCAACGATCTGTATCGTCGAGTGATCAACCGTAACAACCGTCTGAAGCGTCTGCTGGATCTGTCTGCTCCCGACATCATCGTGCGCAACGAAAAGCGCATGCTGCAGGAAGCGGTCGATGCGCTGCTCGACAACGGTCGTCGCGGTCGTGCGATCACGGGTTCGAACAAGCGTCCTCTGAAGTCCCTGGCTGACATGATCAAGGGTAAGCAGGGTCGTTTCCGTCAGAACTTGCTCGGTAAGCGCGTTGACTACTCGGGCCGTTCGGTAATTACCGTAGGTCCGACCCTGCGTCTGCACCAGTGCGGCCTGCCGAAAAAAATGGCTCTCGAGCTGTTCAAGCCGTTCATTTTCGGCAAGCTGGAAATGCGTGGCCTGGCCACGACCATCAAAGCTGCCAAGAAGATGGTCGAGCGCGAGCTGCCAGAGGTCTGGGACGTTCTTGCTGAAGTAATTCGCGAACACCCGGTGCTTCTGAACCGCGCGCCAACGCTTCACCGTCTGGGCATCCAGGCGTTTGAACCAGTACTGATCGAAGGTAAGGCTATTCAGCTGCACCCGCTGGTCTGTGCTGCGTACAACGCCGACTTCGACGGCGACCAGATGGCCGTTCACGTACCTTTGACGCTGGAAGCTCAGCTCGAAGCGCGTGCACTGATGATGTCGACCAACAACATTCTGTCGCCAGCCAACGGTGAGCCAATCATCGTTCCTTCGCAGGACGTTGTACTGGGTCTGTATTACATGACTCGTGAAGCGATCAACGCCAAGGGCGAAGGTCGTGTGTTTGCGGACCTGCAGGAAGTCGACCGCGTATTCCGCGCCGGCGAAGCGGCTCTGCATGCCAAGGTCAAGGTTCGTATCCACGAAACGGTCAACGACCGTGACGGTGGCAGCGTCAAGAACACCCGTATCGTCGACACCACTGTCGGCCGTGCGCTGCTGTTCCAGGTGGTTCCGGCCGGCCTGTCCTACGACGTCGTCAACCAGCCCATGAAGAAGAAGGCGATCTCCAAGCTGATCAACCAGTGCTACCGCGTGGTTGGTTTGAAAGAGACCGTGATCTTCGCTGACCAGTTGATGTACACCGGTTTTGCCTACTCGACCATTTCGGGTGTTTCCATCGGCGTTAACGACTTCGTTATCCCGGATGAAAAAGCTCGCATCATCGACGCGGCCACCGAAGAAGTTAAAGAGATCGAAAGTCAGTACGCCTCCGGCCTGGTAACCCAGGGCGAGAAGTACAACAAGGTGATCGACCTCTGGTCCAAGGCCAACGACGAAGTGTCCAAGGCAATGATGTCGAACCTCTCGAAAGAGAAGGTCATCGATCGTCATGGCGTCGAAGTTGACCAGGAATCCTTCAACTCGATGTACATGATGGCTGACTCCGGTGCGCGTGGTTCTGCTGCCCAGATTCGTCAGTTGGCTGGTATGCGTGGTCTGATGGCCAAGCCTGACGGCTCCATCATCGAAACGCCGATTACTGCGAACTTCCGTGAAGGTTTGAGCGTACTTCAGTACTTCATCTCCACTCACGGTGCTCGTAAGGGTCTTGCGGATACCGCACTGAAAACCGCTAACTCCGGTTATCTGACTCGCCGTCTGGTAGACGTTGCTCAGGATCTGGTCGTTACCGAGGTGGATTGCGGTACCGAGCACGGTCTGCTGATGACTCCGCACATTGAAGGCGGTGACGTTGTAGAGCCGCTGGGTGAGCGCGTACTGGGTCGGGTTATCGCCCGTGACGTGTTCAAGCCGGGCACAGAAGACGTCATCGTTCCTGCTGGTACACTGGTAGACGAGAAGTGGGTCGAGTTCATCGAGCTGAACAGCATCGACGAAGTGATCGTTCGCTCGCCAATCAGCTGTGAAACGCGCTACGGCATCTGTGCCAAGTGCTACGGTCGCGACCTGGCTCGCGGTCACCAGGTTAACATCGGTGAAGCTGTCGGCGTAATCGCTGCACAGTCGATCGGTGAGCCGGGTACCCAGCTGACAATGCGTACGTTCCACATTGGTGGTGCGGCAAGCCGGACCTCGGCAGCCGACAGCGTTCAGGTGAAGAATGGCGGTACTGTCCGTCTTCACAACCTGAAGCACGTTGAGCGTGTTGACGGTCACCTGGTTGCGGTATCCCGCTCCGGTGAACTGGCCATCGCTGATGACTTCGGTCGCGAGCGTGAGCGTTACAAGCTGCCATACGGTGCAGTGATTTCGGTGAAGGAAGGCGACAAGGTCGACGCTGGTTCGATCGTGGCCAAGTGGGATCCGCACACTCACCCAATCGTTACCGAGATGAAAGGTACTGTTACCTACGTCGGCATGGAAGAAGGCATCACGATCAAGCGTCAGACAGACGAATTGACCGGTATGACCAACATTGAAGTGCTTGACGCCAAAGACCGTCCGGCTGCCGGCAAGGACATCCGTCCTGCTGTGAAGATGGTCGGCCTGGATGGCAAGGATCTGCTGTTGCCGGGTACTGACGTACCTGCTCAGTACTTCCTGCCGGCCAACGCCCTGGTCGGTGTGGCTGACGGTGCGCAGATCGCGATCGGTGATGTTATCGCTCGTATTCCGCAGGAAACTTCGAAGACTCGTGACATCACCGGTGGTCTGCCGCGTGTTGCCGACCTGTTCGAAGCCCGTCGTCCGAAAGAGGCATCGATCCTTGCAGAAGTCAGCGGTACCATCGCATTCGGTAAAGAGACCAAGGGCAAGCGCCGTCTGGTCATTACCCCGAACGACGGTAGCGATCCGTACGAAGAGCTGATTCCGAAGTGGCGTCACCTGAACGTCTTCGAAGGCGAACAAGTGAACCGCGGCGAAGTTATCTCCGACGGTCCTAGCGATCCACACGACATCCTGCGTCTGCTGGGTGTGAGTGCGCTGGCCAAGTACATCGTCAACGAGATTCAGGATGTATACCGCCTGCAAGGCGTGAAGATCAACGACAAGCACATCGAGACGATTCTGCGTCAGATGTTGCGCAAGGTTGAAATTGCCGAGTCTGGCGATTCCAGTTTCATCAAGGGCGACCAGATGGAATTGACTCACGTACTGGTAGAAAACGAGCGTCTGAGCACGGAAGACAAGTTTGTCTCCAAGTTCACTCGCGTGTTGCTGGGTATCACCAAGGCATCGCTGTCCACCGAGTCGTTCATCTCCGCGGCCTCCTTCCAGGAGACAACCCGCGTGCTGACCGAGGCGGCTGTGACTGGCAAGCGCGATTATCTGCGCGGCCTGAAGGAAAACGTGGTTGTGGGTCGTCTGATCCCGGCCGGTACCGGTCTGGCTTATCACAGCGAGCGCAAGCGTCGTCGTGAAATGGACAAACCGACCCGTGTCAGCGCGAGCGAAGTAGAAGCCGCTCTGACTGAAGCGTTGAACTCCAGCGGTAATTGAGACTAAAGCCTCGGCGTTTTCATCTGGCAGACAGCACGTTTTCGTGTTGTTTGCCTCTTGAGGATGTCGGGGCTTTGTCTTGACTGGGGGCGGGATCCTCTTTAGACTCTTGTACCCCTAAATTTGGCGGGGCTTGTGCCCTGTCATTTGCTTTTCTTGTAAGACAATAGCGTCGCAAGACAACAGTGGAGCTAGTAGATGGCAACTATCAACCAGCTGGTACGTCAGCCGCGTAAGCGTATCGTCGAGAAATCCGACGTGCCTGCGCTGCAGAACTGCCCGCAACGTCGCGGTGTGTGCACTCGTGTGTATACCACCACGCCGAAAAAACCTAACTCGGCATTGCGTAAAGTCTGCCGTGTGCGCCTGACCAACGGTTTCGAGGTTTCCTCGTACATCGGTGGTGAAGGTCACAACCTGCAAGAGCACAGCGTGGTACTGATCCGTGGCGGTCGTGTAAAAGACTTGCCAGGTGTTCGTTATCACACCGTTCGTGGTTCTCTGGATACTTCCGGCGTTAAAGGCCGTAACCAGGGTCGCTCGAAATACGGTACCAAGAAGCCTAAGTAGTTTTTGGCTTCTGTGTGAAATTGCAGATTTCTATTTTTCTGAGTCGATAAGAGTAAGGTCGGGCGCATCCCTTGCAGGATGGTGGTCCCGAGCTAACCTGAAGACCGTTTGAGGGCTTATCCATGCCAAGAAGACGCGTAGCAGCCAAGCGCGAAGTGCTTGACGATCCAAAATACGGCAGCCAGATCCTGGCCAAGTTCATGAACCACGTTATGGAAAGCGGCAAGAAAGCCGTTGCCGAGCGTATCGTTTATGGCGCGCTGGAAAAGGTTAAAGAACGCAAGAACAGCGACCCCCTGGAAATCTTCGAGAAAGCTCTCGACGCCATCGCTCCGCTGGTCGAAGTAAAGTCGCGCCGTGTAGGCGGTGCTACTTACCAGGTTCCTGTCGAAGTTCGTCCGTCCCGTCGTAATGCTCTGGCAATGCGTTGGCTGGTAGACTTCGCGCGCAAGCGCGGTGAGAAGTCAATGGCGCTGCGTTTGGCTGGCGAACTGCTGGACGCCGCCGAAGGTAAAGGTGCTGCGGTCAAGAAGCGTGAAGACGTGCACCGTATGGCTGAGGCCAACAAGGCTTTCTCGCACTACCGCTTCTAATTTCAGCGTCACTAATTTTGCGAGGGCTTTATGGCTCGTACTACTCCGATTGGCCGCTACCGTAACATTGGTATCGTTGCTCACGTGGATGCTGGTAAAACCACCACCACCGAGCGCGTCCTTTTTTACACCGGCAAAAGCCACAAAATGGGCGAGGTGCATGACGGCGCCGCGACCACGGACTGGATGGTTCAGGAGCAGGAGCGTGGTATTACCATTACTTCTGCTGCTATTACTGCCTTCTGGCAGGGTTCCGAGAAGCAACACAAAGACCAATACCGTTTCAACGTTATTGACACCCCGGGCCACGTTGACTTCACCATTGAAGTTGAGCGTTCCCTGCGTGTACTCGACGGCGCGGTCGTTGTGTTCTGTGGCACTTCCGGCGTAGAGCCGCAGTCCGAAACCGTATGGCGTCAGGCCAACAAGTACGGTGTTCCACGTATCGTTTACGTGAACAAGATGGACCGTGCTGGTGCAAACTTTCTGCGCGTAATCGCTCAGATCAAGCAGCGTCTGGGCCACACCCCGGTGCCGATCCAGTTGGCCATTGGTGCCGAAGACAACTTCCAGGGTCAGATCGATCTGATGTCCATGGAAGCTGTTTACTGGAACGATGCCGACAAGGGTATGGTTCCACGTCGTGAGCCTATCCCTGCTGAACTGCAGGAGCTGGCTGACGAGTGGCGCAGCAACATGGTTGAGGCTGCTGCCGAAGCCAGTGAAGAGCTGATGAACAAGTACCTCGAAGGTGAAGAGCTCACCAACGAGGAAATCAAGGCTGCTCTGCGTCAGCGTACTATCGCTGGTGAGATCGTTCTTGCTGTTTGCGGTTCTTCCTTCAAGAACAAGGGTGTTCCCCTGGTTCTAGACGCCGTGATCGACTACCTGCCGGCTCCGACCGACATTCCAGCTATCAAGGGTTCCGATCCTGATAACGAAGAAGTCCTGATGGAGCGTCATGCAGACGACAACGAGCCGTTCTCGGCTTTGGCGTTCAAGATCGCTACCGACCCATTCGTGGGTACCTTGACTTTCGTCCGCGTTTACTCGGGCGTGTTGGCATCCGGCGACGGCGTGATCAACTCGGTGAAAGGCAAGAAAGAGCGTGTGGGTCGTATGGTGCAAATGCACGCAAACGCCCGCGAAGAAATCAAGGAAGTTCGCGCTGGTGACATCGCGGCCTTGATCGGCATGAAGGACGTCACCACTGGTGAAACCTTGTGCAACGCTGACAAGCCAATCATCCTGGTTCGCATGGACTTCCCGGAGCCGGTTATTTCGGTTGCCGTTGAGCCAAAAACCAAGGATGACCAGGAAAAAATGGGTATCGCTCTGGGCAAGCTTGCTCAGGAAGACCCTTCTTTCCGCGTCAAGACTGATGAAGAGACTGGTCAAACGATCATCTCTGGCATGGGCGAGCTGCACCTGGACATCCTGGTTGACCGGATGCGCCGTGAGTTCAACGTCGAAGCCAACATCGGCAAGCCTCAGGTTTCCTATCGTGAGCGCATCACGAAGAATTGTGAAATCGAAGGCAAGTTCGTTCGTCAATCCGGCGGTCGTGGCCAGTTCGGTCACTGCTGGATCCGTTTTGCACCTGCTGACGAAGGTCAGGAAGGTCTGCAATTCGTAAACGAAGTGGTAGGTGGTGTTGTTCCCAAGGAATACATCCCGGCTATCCAGAAGGGTATCGAAGAGCAGATGAAGAACGGCGTTGTTGCCGGCTATCCGCTGATCGGCCTGAAGGCTACCGTGTTTGATGGTTCCTACCATGACGTCGACTCGAACGAGATGGCGTTTAAGGTGGCTGCTTCCATGGCGACCAAGCAACTGGCCCAGAAGGGCGGTGGTGAGTTGCTTGAGCCGATCATGGCGGTAGAGGTTGTTACGCCTGAAGACTATATGGGTGACGTGATGGGCGACCTTAACCGTCGTCGCGGCATGATCCTGGGTATGGAAGATACGGTGTCCGGCAAAGTAATTCGTGCCGAGGTTCCGTTGGGTGAGATGTTCGGTTATGCGACCGACGTTCGCTCCATGTCCCAAGGTCGCGCAAGCTACTCTATGGAATTCAAAAAATACAATACAGCTCCGTCGCACATCGTCGAAACTGTAACCAAAAAACAAGGCTGATTCAGCGCCTTTAGGCTAGGAGTTATTTGTCGTGGCTAAAGAAAGATTTGATCGTTCCCTCCCGCACGTCAACGTTGGCACCATTGGTCACGTTGACCACGGTAAAACCACGCTGACCGCTGCTCTGACTCGCGTCTGCTCCGAAGTTTTCGGTTCGGCTCGTGTTGACTTCGACAAGATCGACAGCGCACCGGAAGAAAAAGCTCGTGGTATCACCATCAACACTGCGCACGTTGAATACAACTCGCTGACCCGTCACTACGCTCACGTTGACTGCCCAGGTCACGCTGACTACGTGAAGAACATGATCACCGGTGCTGCCCAGATGGACGGCGCTATCCTGGTTTGTTCGGCTGCTGATGGTCCGATGCCACAAACTCGTGAGCACATCCTGCTGTCCCGTCAGGTAGGCGTTCCGTACATCGTGGTCTTCCTGAACAAGGCTGACCTGGTAGACGACGCTGAGCTGCTGGAACTGGTTGAGATGGAAGTGCGCGATCTGCTGAGCACTTACGATTTCCCGGGCGACGACACTCCGATCATCATCGGTTCTGCTCGTATGGCTCTGGAAGGCAAGGACGACAACGAAATGGGCACCACTGCCGTTCGTAAACTGGTTGAAACACTGGACAGCTACATCCCAGAGCCAGTTCGTCTGACCGACAAGCCATTCCTGATGCCAATCGAAGACGTGTTCTCGATCTCCGGTCGCGGTACTGTTGTGACTGGTCGTGTTGAGCGCGGTATCGTCAAGGTTCAGGATCCACTGGAAATCGTTGGTCTGCGTGACACTACCGTCACCACCTGCACCGGTGTTGAAATGTTCCGCAAACTGCTCGACGAAGGTCGTGCTGGCGAGAACTGCGGCGTTCTGCTGCGTGGTACCAAGCGTGACGACGTTGAGCGTGGCCAGGTTCTGGTCAAGCCAGGCACCGTCAAGCCGCACACTCAGTTCGAAGCTGAAATCTACGTTCTGAGCAAAGAAGAAGGCGGTCGTCACACTCCGTTCTTCAAAGGCTACCGTCCACAGTTCTACTTCCGTACTACCGACGTAACTGGTAGCTGCGAACTGCCGGAAGGCGTAGAAATGGTTATGCCAGGTGATAACGTTAAAGTTTCCGTTACCCTGATCAAGCCAATCGCAATGGAAGACGGTCTGCGTTTCGCAATCCGTGAAGGCGGTCGTACCGTCGGCGCTGGCGTCGTGGCCAAAATCATCGCGTAAGCGTTGATTCCCAAAAAGAGCCCCCGCAACGNNGGGGGGCTTTTTTATTGGGTTGACACCTAGTGAGGTCGTCTATAGAATTGCGCCTCCTTTTAACGGGCGTATTGCGCTCGGTGGGAACAGCAATCTGGAGTCTGAATCCAATGCAAAACCAGCAAATCCGTATCAGGTTGAAGGCTTTTGACCATCGCCTGATCGACCAATCAACCCAGGAAATCGTGGAAACCGCGAAACGTACTGGTGCACAGGTGCGTGGTCCGATTCCACTGCCGACTCGTAAAGAGCGGTTCACCGTTCTGGTTTCTCCGCACGTCAACAAAGACGCGCGCGACCAGTATGAGATCCGTACTCACAAGCGTGTTCTGGACATTGTTCAGCCAACGGAAAAAACCGTTGATGCGCTTATGAAGCTTGATCTTGCGGCCGGTGTGGAAGTTCAGATCAGCCTCGGCTAAGACTTGGGTCTTAGTCGTGTAACGCTCTGAAATGGGCGGCCATAGCGGGTGAAAGCCCCGTACACTCATGAGGTTTACAACATGACTATTGGTGTAGTCGGTCGTAAATGCGGTATGACCCGTATTTTCACCGAAGAAGGTGTCTCCATTCCGGTCACGGTCATTGAGATCGAGCCGAATCGCGTCACTCAGTTCAAAACCGAAGAAACCGATGGCTATCGTGCAGTGCAAGTCACTGTCGGCGAGCGTCGTGCTTCGCGTGTTACAGCCGCTCAGGCTGGCCACTTCGCTAAGGCGAACGTTGCCGCCGGTCGTACCGTCATGGAATTCCGTCTTGAAGAAGGCGACTACCAGGCTGGCGATCAGATCAACGCTGAAATCTTCGCCGCTGGTCAACTGGTTGATGTAACCGGTCAGTCCAAGGGTAAAGGCTTCCAGGGTACGATCAAGCGTTGGAATTTCCGTGGTCAAGACAATACCCACGGTAACTCCGTCTCCCACCGCGTCCCAGGCTCTATCGGCCAGTGCCAGACTCCTGGTCGTGTATTCAAGGGCAAAAAAATGTCCGGTCATATGGGCGCTGAGCGCGTGACCGTGCAGTCCCTGGAAGTAGTGCGCGTGGACGCTGAACGCAATCTGTTGTTGGTCAAGGGTGCTGTTCCTGGCGCTACTGGCGGCAACCTGGTTGTACGTCCGGCAGCCAAGGCTCGCGGTTAAGGGGGAAGCTGACATGCAATTAAATGTAAATGACGCTCAGGCAATCGAAGTTTCCGAACTGACATTTGGCGGCGAATTCAACGAGACGCTGGTTCACCAGGCAGTCGTGGCCTACATGGCTGGCGGTCGTCAGGGCAGCAAGCAGCAAAAGACCCGTTCCGACGTTCGTGGTGGCGGTAAGCGCCCTTGGCGTCAGAAAGGTACTGGCCGTGCTCGTGCCGGTACTATCCGTAGCCCAATCTGGCGTGGCGGCGGTACCACTTTCGCAGCTCGTCCTCAGGATCACACTCAGAAGCTCAACAAGAAGATGTATCGCGCTGCTTTGCGCTCCATCCTTGCTGAACTGGTTCGTACTGATCGTCTGGTCGTGGTTCAGGACTTCGCTGTTGAAGCACCGAAAACCAAAGATCTGCTGAACAAGCTGACTGGCATGGGCCTGACTGACGTCCTGATCGTGTCTGACGCTGTTGACCAGAATCTGTACCTGGCTGCTCGTAACCTGCCACACGTTGATGTACGTGATGTTCAAGGTTCCGATCCAGTTAGTCTGATCGCATACGACAAGGTGTTGATCACCGTGTCGGCCGTGAAGAAATTCGAGGAGCTGCTGGGATGAACCAGGAACGCGTATTTAAAGTTCTGCTTGGCCCGCACGTTTCCGAAAAGGCTACGGTTCTTGCAGACAAAAAAGGTCAGTTCGTTTTCAAGGTTGCTACTGACGCAACCAAGCTGGAAATCAAGAAGGCCGTCGAAAGCCTGTTCAGCGTGAAAGTAGAGCGTGTTACTACCCTGAACGTTCTGGGTAAGAGCAAGCGCACTGCTCGCGGTCTGGGCAAGCGTAATGACTGGAAGAAGGCAGTTATCTCCCTTCAGCCAGGCCAAGATCTCGATTTCAGCAGCAGTGCTGAGTAAGGAAGGGGTGCATCATGGCAATCGTTAAATGCAAACCGACTTCCCCTGGCCGCCGTTTTGTGGTCAAGGTGGTCAACCAGGAGCTGCATAAAGGCGCTCCTCACGCACCGCTGCTCGAGAAAAAATCGAAGTCTGGTGGTCGTAACAACAATGGTCGTATTACTACCCGTCATATCGGTGGTGGCCATAAGCAGCATTATCGTCTGGTCGACTTCCGTCGCAACGACAAGGATGGCATCGCTGCCACCGTCGAGCGTATCGAATACGATCCAAATCGTACTGCTCACATTGCTCTGCTGCTTTACGCAGACGGCGAGCGCCGCTACATCATCGCCCCTAAAGGCGTGAGTGCTGGCGACCAGCTGATTGCAGGTGCTCTGGCACCAATCAAGCCGGGCAACGCTCTTCAACTGAGCAACATTCCAGTTGGTAGCACCGTACACGGCATCGAACTGAAGCCAGGTAAAGGCGCACAGATCGCTCGTTCCGCTGGTGCCTCGGCACAGCTGATCGCTCGTGAAGGCGTGTACGTAACCCTGCGTCTTCGCTCCGGTGAAATGCGTAAAGTACTGTCTGAGTGCTGTGCAACGCTGGGCGAAGTCTCGAATTCCGAGCACAGCCTTCGTTCGCTGGGTAAAGCGGGTGCCAAACGCTGGCGTGGCGTTCGCCCAACCGTTCGTGGTGTTGCCATGAACCCGGTTGACCACCCACATGGTGGTGGTGAAGGTCGTACCTCTGGTGGTCGTCATCCGGTATCGCCGTGGGGCTTCCCGACTAAGGGCGCGAAGACTCGTGGTAATAAGCGTACCGACAAAATGATCGTCCGTCGTCGCAAGTAAATAGAGGGATACGACAGTGCCACGTTCTCTGAAAAAAGGTCCTTTTATTGATCTTCACCTACTGAAGAAGATCGAAGTGGCGGCGGAAAAGAACGATCGCAAACCAGTTAAAACCTGGTCGCGTCGTTCGATGATCCTGCCACAAATGGTCGGTCTGACCATTGCAGTGCATAACGGTCGTCAACATGTTCCAGTTCTCGTGAACGAAGACATGGTCGGCCATAAACTAGGCGAGTTTGCCGGTACCCGCACATATCGTGGGCACGTGGCAGACAAGAAAGCCAAGCGTTAAGGGGTAAGGAACGATGGAAGTAGCCGCTAAGTTGTCGGGCGCTCGAATCTCCGCCCAGAAAGCCCGCTTGGTCGCCGACCAGATCCGCGGGAAGAAGGTGGGCGAAGCGCTCAACCTGTTGGCTTTCAGCAGTAAGAAAGCCGCCGAGATCCTGAAGAAAGTGCTGGAGTCGGCTGTAGCCAACGCCGAGCATAACGAAGGCGCAGACGTTGATGACCTTAAGGTCTCCACCGTTTTCGTCAACGAAGGGCGTTCGCTGAAGCGCATCATGCCACGTGCTAAAGGCCGTGCTGATCGCATCGTCAAGCGGTCTTGCCATATCACTGTCAAGGTTGCTGACAAGTAACGGAGTCGAAGAGATGGGTCAGAAAGTACATCCCATTGGCATTCGCCTGGGAATCGTCAAGGAGCACACCTCCGTCTGGTACGCAGACGGTCGGACTTATGCGGACTATTTGTTCGCTGATCTGAAAGTGCGTGAGTACCTCCAAGACAAATTAAAAAGCGCGTCCGTCAGCCGTATCGATATCCATCGTCCGGCTCAGACAGCACGTATCACCATCCACACCGCTCGTCCAGGTATCGTTATCGGGAAGAAAGGTGAAGATGTTGAGAAACTGCGTCAGGACCTGACCAAGCAAATGGGTGTGCCTGTGCACATCAATATCGAAGAGATCCGTAAGCCGGAGCTCGACGGTATGCTGGTTGCGCAGAGCGTAGCTCAGCAGCTGGAGCGTCGTGTAATGTTCCGTCGCGCTATGAAGCGCGCTGTTCAGAACGCCATGCGCATTGGTGCCAAAGGCATCAAAATCCAAGTGAGCGGTCGTCTCGGCGGTGCTGAAATCGCACGTACTGAATGGTATCGCGAAGGTCGTGTGCCACTGCACACCCTGCGTGCCGACATCGACTATGCCAACTACGAAGCTCACACCACTTACGGTGTGATCGGTGTAAAGGTTTGGATCTTCAAAGGCGAAGTAATTGGTGGTCGCCAAGAAGAACTGAAACCACAAGCACCAGCGCCTCGTAAAAAAGCTGCTAAGTAAGGGGTACGCCAAATGTTGCAACCAAAGCGTACGAAGTTCCGCAAGCAGATGACCGGCCACAACCGTGGTCTGGCACTGCGCGGTAGCAAAGTCAGCTTCGGCGAGTTCGCGCTGAAGTCTGTTGCTCGTGGTCGTCTCACCGCTCGTCAGATCGAGTCAGCGCGTCGTGCTCTGACCCGTCACGTCAAACGTGGCGGCAAGATCTGGATCCGTGTGTTCCCGGACAAGCCTGTTACCAAAAAGCCACTCGAAGTTCGGATGGGTAAAGGTAAGGGTAACGTGGAGTACTGGGTTGCCCAGATTCAGCCAGGCAAAGTCCTGTATGAAATCGAGGGTGTTACTGAAGAGCTGGCGCGTGAGGCTTTCGCCCTGGCTGCTGCAAAGCTGCCGCTCGCCACCTCCTTTGTTAAGCGGACGGTGATGTGATGAAAGCGAATGAACTTCGTGAAAAATCAGCACAGCAGCTGAACGAGCAACTGCTCGGCCTGCTGCGCGACCAGTTCAATCTGCGTATGCAGAAAGCAACTGGCCAGTTGGGGCAGTCTCATCTGCTCTCGCAAGTTAAGCGTGACATCGCTCGCGTGAAAACTGTGCTCAACCAGCAGGCAGGTAAGTAATCATGGCTGAAGCCGAAAAAACTGTCCGTACGCTGACTGGCCGTGTTGTCAGCGACAAGATGGACAAGGCCATCACCGTTCTGATCGAGCGTCGCGTAAAGCACCCGATCTACGGTAAATACGTTAAGCGTTCGACTAAGCTGCACGCGCACGACGAAACCAACCAATGCCATATCGGCGACAAGGTCACGATTCGTGAAACTCGTCCGGTAGCCAAGACCAAGTCTTGGGCGTTGGTTGATATCCTCGAACGCGCTGTGGAAGTCTAAGGGCTAGGGGTCGGAGAAATTATATGATTCAGACTCAATCCATGCTCGATGTGGCCGATAACAGCGGCGCACGCCGCGTTATGTGCATCAAGGTGCTGGGTGGCTCCCATCGTCGTTACGCTGGTATCGGTGACATCATCAAAGTGACCGTCAAGGAAGCAATTCCGCGCGGTAAAGTGAAAAAAGGCCAGGTGATGACTGCAGTTGTAGTCCGCACTCGCCACGGTGTTCGTCGTGCAGACGGCTCCATCATCCGCTTTGACGGCAACGCTGCTGTTCTGTTGAACAACAAGCAAGAGCCGATCGGTACCCGTATCTTTGGGCCAGTGACCCGTGAACTTCGTACTGAGAAGTTCATGAAGATCGTCTCGCTCGCCCCTGAAGTGCTTTAAGGAGATCCGACATGCAAAAGATTCGTCGTGACGACGAGATCATCGTGATCGCCGGCAAAGACAAAGGTAAGCGCGGTAAGGTGCTCAAGGTTCTCGCTGACGACCGTCTGGTCGTTGGTGGGATCAACCTGGTGAAGCGTCATACCAAGCCAAACCCGATGTCGGGCGTACAGGGCGGTATCGTCGAG
This sequence comes from Pseudomonas meliae, assembly GCF_001400515.1. Classification (NCBI taxonomy): domain Bacteria; kingdom Pseudomonadati; phylum Pseudomonadota; class Gammaproteobacteria; order Pseudomonadales; family Pseudomonadaceae; genus Pseudomonas; species Pseudomonas meliae. The sequence goes on from NZ_LJQT01000129.1 coordinate 25,137, forward strand.
AAAGAAGCGCCACTGCACGCTTCCAACGTCGCCATTTTCAACGGCGCAACCAACAAGGCTGACCGCGTTGGTTTCAAAGTTGAAGACGGCAGGAAAATTCGTGTCTTCAAGTCGACCCAAAAAGCGGTTGATGCTTGAACACTGCTAGGTAGAAGACCATGGCACGACTAAAAGAGATTTACCGGAAGGAAATCGCTCCGAAACTTAAGGAAGAACTTAAGCTTTCGAACGTGATGGAAGTTCCGCGCGTTACCAAAATCACCCTGAACATGGGTCTGGGCGAAGCGATCGGCGACAAAAAAGTCATCGAGCACGCTGTTGCTGACCTGGAAAAGATAACCGGTCAAAAAGTCGTTGTGACTTACGCTCGGAAATCCATCGCTGGCTTTAAAGTCCGCGAAGGTTGGCCTATCGGCGTCAAAGTGACTCTGCGCCGCGATCGTATGTATGAATTCCTGGATCGTCTGCTGTCGATCTCCCTGCCTCGGGTTCGCGACTTCCGCGGCCTGAATGCCAAGTCCTTCGATGGTCGTGGTAACTACAGCATGGGCGTGAAAGAGCAGATCATTTTCCCGGAAATCGACTACGACAAGATCGATGCTCTCCGCGGTCTGGACATTACCCTGACCACCACTGCCAAGAACGATGACGAAGGCCGCGCATTGCTGCGTGCTTTCAAATTCCCGTTCCGCAACTGATTGGAGTAGGAAAATGGCCAAGAAGAGCATGAAAAACCGTGAGCTGAAGCGTCAGCTCACCGTTGCCAAGTACGCCAAGAAGCGTGCAGAGCTGAAAGCTATCATCGTTGATCTGAACGCAAGTCCAGAAGCACGTTGGGAAGCGACCGTAGCCCTGCAGAAGCAACCACGTGACGCAAGCGCTGCGCGCATGCGTAACCGTTGCCGCATCACTGGTCGTCCACACGGCGTCTACCGCAAGTTCGGCCTCGGCCGTAACAAGCTGCGTGAAGCAGCAATGCGTGGCGACGTTCCAGGTCTGGTTAAAGCCAGCTGGTAAGGCGACACCTCTCGCTTCGTTCCGCCGGCTACGCAAGTCGCCGGTCGGGATGAGGCCTGAATTTGAATCAAGCCCCTTTTGGGGCTTGATTCATTTCCGAGGTAGGACTAGAATTGTCGGCTCGCCTGAGCCCGTGTTTTTACTTGCCCGGAAGTTCTCGGCGATCAAGCTGTAGCCGCAAGGCTAATTATTTTGTTTTAGGAGCGTCTAGCCCATGAGTATGCAGGACCCGTTAGCGGACATGCTAACTCGTATCCGTAATGCCCAGATGGCTGAAAAGCCCGTCGTAAGCATGCCATCTTCCACGTTGAAGGTTGCTGTAGCAAAAGTCCTGAAGGACGAAGGCTACATTGCGGGTTATCAGATCAGCAGCGAAGTTAAATCCTCGCTGTCCATCGAGCTTAAGTACTTCGAAGGCCGTCCGGTCATCGAAGAGGTTAAGCGCGTCAGCCGCCCAGGCTTGCGTCAGTACAAGTCCTCCGATGATCTGCCGAAAGTTCGTGGCGGTCTTGGTGTGTCTATCGTCTCCACCAGTAAAGGTGTGATGACGGATCGTGCTGCGCGCGCTGCCGGTGTCGGTGGCGAAGTGCTTTGCACTGTGTTCTAAGGGGGGATAAGCATGTCACGCGTCGCTAAGAACCCCGTTAAGCTGCCATCCGGCGTCGAAGTCAAACTCGTCGGCCAGCTGCTTTCGGTGAAGGGTGCCAAGGGCACTCTAGAACTGAACATCCATTCGTCCGTTGAGATTGTTGAAGAAGCTGGTGAGCTGCGTTTCGCTGCTCGCAATGGCGATCAACAAACCCGCGCAATGGCAGGCACCACTCGTGCACTGGTAAACAACATGGTCCAAGGCGTGAGCCAAGGCTTCGAGCGCAAGCTCCAGCTGGTCGGTGTTGGTTACAAGGCGCAAGCAAAAGGCACGGTACTGAACCTTGCACTTGGCTTCTCGCACCCAGTGGACTACGAATTGCCGAATGGCATCACCGCTGAGACCCCCAGCCAGACCGATATCCTGATTCGCGGTATCGATAAGCAGTTGGTTGGTCAAGTGGCCGCTGAGATCCGCGACTTCCGCCGTCCTGAGCCTTACAAAGGCAAAGGTGTGCGTTACGCAGACGAAGTCGTCCGCCGTAAAGAAGCCAAGAAGAAGTAGGGCATAGCAAATGACCGTCAAAAAAGTTACCCGACTGCGTCGCGCTCGCAAAGCACGCCTGAAAATGCACGAGCTAGAAGTCGTGCGTCTCTGCGTGCACCGCTCTTCGCAGCACATTTATGCCCAGGTCATCTCGGCCGACGGCAGCAAAGTCCTGGCAAGCGCCTCGACTTTGGACAAAGAACTGCGTGATGGCGCCACTGGCAACATCGACGCGGCCACTAAGGTTGGCAAGCTGGTCGCCGAGCGCGCGAAAGCCGCGGGTGTATCGCAAGTCGCTTTCGACCGTTCTGGCTTCAAGTACCACGGCCGTGTCAAAGCGCTGGCTGATGCTGCTCGTGAAGGCGGGCTGGAGTTCTAAGTTATGTCAAATCACGACCAAAAACGCGACGAAGGCTACATCGAGAAGCTGGTTCAAGTTAACCGCGTGGCCAAAACCGTAAAAGGCGGCCGTATCTTCACTTTCACTGCGTTGACCGTAGTGGGTGATGGTAAAGGGCGCGTTGGCTTCGGTCGTGGCAAGTCACGTGAAGTGCCTGCTGCGATCCAGAAGGCGATGGAAGCTGCTCGTCGCAACATGATTCAGGTTGATCTGAACGGCACTACCCTGCAGTACGCAATGAAGTCTGCTCATGGCGCCTCGAAGGTGTACATGCAGCCTGCTTCTGAAGGTACCGGTATCATCGCTGGCGGCGCTATGCGCGCAGTGCTGGAAGTTGCTGGTGTCCAGAACGTATTGGCCAAGTGCTACGGTTCGACTAACCCGGTAAACGTGGTTCACGCCACTTTCAAGGGTTTGAAGGGCATGCAGTCTCCTGAGTCCATCGCTGCTAAACGTGGCAAGCGTGTTGAGGAGATCATCTGATCATGGCTACCGTTAAAGTAACGCTGATCAAAAGCATGACCGGTCGCATCCCTAATCACAGATTGTGCATTAAGGGTTTGGGTCTGCGTCGCATCGGTCACACTGTAGAAGTCCTGGATACTCCCGAAAATCGCGGGATGATCAACAAGGCTTACTACATGCTGCGAGTCGAGGGTTAATCGATGAAACTCAATGATCTGAGTCCAGCGCCGGGTTCCCGTCGCGAAAAGCATCGTCCGGGCCGTGGTATCGGTAGCGGTTTGGGCAAGACCGGTGGCTGTGGCCACAAAGGTCAAAGCTCCCGCTCCGGTGGCACTATTGCTCCGGGCTTTGAGGGCGGCCAACAGCCGCTGCATCGTCGCCTGCCAAAATTCGGTTTCGTTTCCCTGAAAGCCATGGACCGCGCAGAAGTGCGTCTGTCCGAGCTGGCTAAAGTGGAAGGCGACATCGTAACTGTGCAGTCCCTGAAAGATGCCAACGTGATTAACCAGAACGTTCAGCGTGTGAAAATCATGCTGTCGGGCGAAGTTACTCGCGCTGTCACTATCAAGGGTATCGCCGCCACCAAAGGTGCGCGTGCGGCTATCGAAGCAGCTGGCGGCAAGTTCGAGGAATAAATGGCTAAGCAAGGTGCTCTCTCTGCGCTCGGCAAAGGCGGTATGTCTGAACTCTGGGCTCGTCTGCGTTTTCTGTTCCTGGCGATTATCGTCTACCGAATAGGCGCACACATCCCGGTTCCAGGTATTAACCCTGACCGACTCGCAGAACTGTTTCGACAGAATGAGGGGACCATTCTTAGCTTGTTCAACATGTTTTCCGGTGGCGCGCTGGAACGGATGAGCATCTTTGCATTGGGGATCATGCCGTACATTTCGGCATCGATCATCATGCAGTTGATGACCGCCGTCAGCTCGCAACTGGAGCAGTTGAAGAAGGAAGGTGAAGCTGGCCGTCGCAAGATAAGCCAGTACACCCGCTATGGCACCGTTGTCCTGGCTCTTGTTCAAGCTATCGGCATGTCCGTTGGCCTGGCGAGTCAGGGCGTCGCGTTTTCTGGGGGCCTGGGTTTCCACTTTGTGGCCGTAACTACCTTCGTGGCAGGTGCGATGTTCATGATGTGGCTGGGCGAGCAGATTACCGAGCGCGGTGTCGGCAACGGTATCTCGATGTTGATCTTCGCAGGTATCGTCGCTGGTCTTCCGAGAGCAATTGGGCAGTCTTTCGAGTCTGCGCGTCAGGGTGATATCAACATTTTCGCTCTGGTTGCTATAGGTTTGCTGGCGGTAGCGATCATCGGTTTCGTGGTGTTTATTGAGCGTGGTCAGCGTCGTATCGCTGTTCACTACGCCAAGCGTCAGCAGGGCCGCAAGGTCTTCGCTGCACAGACAAGCCACTTGCCGCTGAAAGTGAACATGGCTGGCGTTATTCCAGCCATCTTCGCGAGCAGCATTTTGCTGTTTCCGGCTTCGTTGGGTTCCTGGTTTGGTCAGTCTGAAGGTCTGGGCTGGTTGCAGGACATCTCGCAGTCGATCGCTCCTGGTCAGCCGTTGAATATTCTGCTGTTTAGTGCAGGGATTATTTTCTTCTGCTTCTTCTATACGGCGTTGATGTTCAATCCGAAAGACGTAGCGGAAAACCTGAAGAAGTCCGGTGCCTTTATTCCGGGTATTCGTCCAGGCGAGCAGTCGGCGCGCTATATTGATGGCGTTTTGACTCGCTTGACCATGTTCGGTGCTCTATATATGACGGCCGTGTGCCTGCTTCCCCAGTTTCTGGTGGTTGCGGCAAACGTACCGTTCTACCTTGGCGGGACCTCGTTGCTGATCGTGGTCGTGGTTGTGATGGACTTTATGTCGCAAGTGCAATCTCACCTCGTTTCGCACCAGTATGAATCCCTGATGAAGAAAGCCAACCTGAAGGGCTACGGTGGCAGCGGCGGTATGCTGCGCTGAAGCACCCCTAAGGTTCGAGGAGTTGGTGATGAAAGTTCGTGCATCGGTGAAAAAGCTGTGCCGTAACTGCAAGATTATTCGCCGCGAAGGTGTGGTTCGAGTAATTTGTAGCGCGGAACCACGTCATAAGCAGCGCCAAGGCTGATTGTGATTTGTGCTTAAGCCCAGCAGCTAGTGCGCTGCTGGGTTGATTATTTGTTACTACAGCGATATTATCTCGCGCCCTATTTCTTGGCTTCCGGGGCGTAGGTAGCTGTCAATTGGAGTCCCACTGAATGGCCCGTATTGCAGGCGTTAACATTCCAGATAACAAGCATACTGTTATCTCGCTGACCTACATCTATGGTGTTGGTCGCACCACTGCACAGAAAATTTGTGCAACCACCGGTGTAAACCCGGCGGTGAAAATCAAAGATCTGAGCGACGAGCAGATTGAACAGCTGCGTGGCGAAGTGGCGAAGTTCACCACTGAAGGTGACCTGCGTCGCGAAATCAACATGAAAATCAAGCGCTTGATGGACCTGGGCTGCTACCGCGGTCTGCGTCATCGTCGTGGTCTTCCAGTACGCGGTCAGCGTACCAAGACCAACGCGCGTACTCGCAAAGGTCCGCGTAAGCCGATCCGCAAGTAATCGCACCAGCGCAACGACAGGAATTTAGTCATGGCAAAACCTGCTGCTCGTCCTCGTAAAAAAGTTAAAAAGACAGTGGTTGATGGCATCGCCCACATCCACGCGTCGTTTAACAACACAATCGTCACCATTACCGATCGTCAAGGTAACGCTCTTTCGTGGGCTACCTCCGGCGGTTCGGGTTTCCGTGGTTCGCGCAAGTCCACCCCGTTCGCTGCTCAAGTAGCTGCTGAACGTGCTGGTCAAGCTGCGCTGGAGTACGGTCTGAAGAACCTCGACGTCAATGTCAAGGGTCCAGGCCCAGGTCGTGAATCCGCTGTCCGTGCATTGAACGGCTGTGGCTATAAGATCGCCAGCATCACCGACGTGACGCCAATCCCGCACAACGGGTGCCGTCCGCCGAAGAAGCGCCGCGTGTAATCCAGGAGACTGTAAGAAATGGCTCGTTACATTGGTCCAAAATGCAAACTTGCTCGTCGTGAAGGCACCGATCTCTTTCTGAAGAGCGGCGTTCGCGCTATCGAATCCAAGTGCAACATCGAAGCAGCTCCAGGTATCCACGGCCAACGCCGCGGTCGCCAGTCCGATTACGGTACTCAGCTGCGTGAAAAGCAAAAAGTCCGTCGTATCTACGGCGTTCTCGAGCGTCAGTTCAGCGGCTACTACAAAGAAGCCGCCGGCAAGAAAGGTGCAACAGGCGAGAACCTGCTGCAACTGCTAGAATGCCGTCTGGACAACGTTGTATACCGCATGGGCTTCGGCTCGACGCGTGCCGAATCCCGTCAATTGGTTTCGCACAAGTCGGTCAGCGTAAACGGCAAAACCGTTAACGTTCCTTCTTATCAGGTTCGTGCTGGCGACGTTGTTGCTATCCGCGAAAAAGCTAAGAATCAGCTGCGTATTGTCCAGGCTCTCGATCTGTGTGCCCAGCGTGGCCGCGTAGAATGGGTAGAAGTAGACACTGAGAAGAAATCGGGCGTTTTCAAGAACGTTCCAGCTCGCAGTGATCTATCCGCCGACATCAACGAAAGCCTGATTGTCGAGCTCTACTCCAAGTAAGGGCTAGAAAATAGGTGCATCCATGCAGATTTCGGTAAATGAGTTCCTGACACCCCGCCATATTGATGTGCAGGTTGTCAGTCCAACCCGCGCCAAGATCACTCTCGAGCCTCTCGAGCGTGGTTTCGGCCATACCCTGGGCAACGCGCTTCGCCGCATTTTGTTGTCCTCCATGCCCGGCTGTGCAGTAGTCGAGGCCGAGATTGACGGTGTACTCCATGAGTACAGCGCCATCGAAGGTGTACAGGAAGACGTCATTGAAATCCTGTTGAACCTTAAAGGTCTGGCCATCAAGCTGCACGGTCGAGACGAAGTTACGCTGACCTTGTCGAAGAAGGGTTCGGGGGTGGTTACCGCTGCCGATATTCAGCTGGATCATGATGTCGAGATCGTTAACCCCGATCACGTAATCGCTAACCTGGCGTCTAACGGCGTCTTGAACATGAAGCTCACCGTAGCTCGTGGTCGTGGTTATGAGCCGGCAGACTCGCGTCAAAGCGATGAAGACGAAAGCCGCAGCATTGGTCGCTTGCAGCTTGACTCTTCGTTCAGCCCGGTTCGCCGTATCGCATACGTGGTGGAAAACGCCCGTGTCGAGCAGCGTACTAACCTGGACAAGCTGGTTATTGATCTGGAAACCAACGGTACTCTGGACCCTGAAGAGGCTATCCGTCGCGCTGCAACCATCCTGCAACAGCAGCTGGCTGCGTTCGTGGACCTCAAAGGCGACAGCGAACCAGTGGTAATCGAACAGGAAGACGAGATCGATCCGATCCTGCTTCGTCCGGTTGACGATTTGGAACTGACCGTGCGTTCGGCCAACTGCCTTAAGGCGGAGAACATCTACTACATCGGCGATCTGATTCAGCGCACCGAAGTAGAGCTGTTGAAGACTCCGAACCTGGGCAAGAAATCCTTGACCGAGATCAAGGACGTTCTGGCTTCTCGTGGTCTCTCCCTCGGCATGCGCCTCGACAACTGGCCGCCGGCAAGTCTTAAGAAGGACGACAAGGCTACGGCCTGATCGTCGTAATCACCGAACGCGAGTTTGGTAAGGAATGAACCATGCGTCATCGTAAAAGTGGACGTCACCTGAGCCGTACCAGCTCTCACCGTAAAGCCATGTTTCAAAACATGGCGGTGTCGCTGTTCGAGCACGAGCTGATCAAAACTACCCTGCCGAAAGCCAAGGAACTGCGTCGCGTTGCCGAGCCGCTGATCACCCTGGCCAAGGAAGACAGCGTTGCTAACCGTCGTCTGGCTTTCGACCGTACTCGTTCGAAAGAAATCGTCGGCAAGCTGTTCAACGATCTGGGCAAGCGCTATGCAACTCGTCAGGGCGGCTACCTGCGTATCCTCAAGTGCGGTTTCCGCGCTGGCGACAACGCGCCAATGGCGTACGTCGAGTTGGTTGATCGTCCTGTCGGTGGCTCTGTAGAAGCCGCTGAATAAGACATCAGTTTGAACAAGAAACCGGACCTTGCGCCCGGTTTTTTGTTGTCTGGGATTTAAAAAACCTATCGATAGTCATGGTTTAATGAATTCGACGCTGCAATAGTTTTCCACAATACTTCCTCTCAAGCCAATCAACCGGCTATACAACCAGAGGAAGACTTACATGAGTCAGAAGACCCTTACGACCGTCAGCGGTGCACCAGTCGCCGACAATCAGAATTCTCGCTCGGCAGGCCCGCGTGGTCCTTTACTGCTCGATGATTTCCACCTGATCGAAAAGCTCGCTCATTTCAACCGTGAGAATATTCCGGAGCGTCGTGTCCACGCCAAAGGATCGGGTGCTCATGGAACGTTCACCGTTACCCGTGATATCAGCCAATACAGCAGCGCCAAGCTGTTCGACACGGTCGGCAAGCAGACCCCGATTTTTCTGCGTTTCTCCACTGTAGGTGGTGAGCGTGGCTCGGCGGACACCGAACGTGATCCGCGCGGCTTTGCAATCAAGTTTTACACCGAGGAAGGTAACTGGGACATCGTGGGTAACAACACGCCAGTGTTCTTTATCCGTGACCCTCTGAAATTTCCTGACTTCATCCACACGCAGAAACGTCTTCCGCAAACCAACCTGAAAAGCCCGCAAATGATGTGGGATTTCTGGTCGCATTCGCCTGAAGCGCTGCACCAGGTCACTATTCTGTTCTCGGACCGAGGCATTCCGGACGGCTATCGTCACATGCACGGTTTTGGTAGCCATACGTACAGCCTTATCAGCGCAGCAGGTGAGCGTCATTGGGTGAAGTGGCACTACAAGACCCGGCAGGGCATCAAGAACCTCACGCCAGCCGAGGCTGCGCGCATTGCGGGTACTGATCCCGATTACGCCCAGCGCGATCTGTTCACTGCTATCGAGAAGGGTGACTTCCCCAAGTGGCAGGTCTGCATTCAGCTGATGAGCGAAGCCCAGGCTGCGAACCACCACGAGAACCCGTTCGACGTGACCAAGACCTGGTCGCAGAAGGAATATCCGCTGATTGAAGTAGGTGAACTGGAGCTGAACCGTAACCCGCTCAACTACTTTGCCGAGGTTGAGCAAGCAGCGTTTGGCCCCAGCAATATGGTGCCCGGGGTTGGCTTGTCACCGGACCGCATGCTGCAAGGGCGGGTGTTTGCTTACGCCGATGCACATCGCTATCGCGTAGGTACCAATCACCAGCAATTGCCGATCAATGCACCGAGAAACCCAGTGCATAGCTACCAGCGTGACGGGTCGATGGCCTTCGGTACCAATGGCGGGGCGGCTCCGAACTATGAGCCAAACAGCTATTCGGATGCGCCGAAGGAAGATCCCCGCTACGCAGAACCTGCGCTGGCTTTGAGTGGTGCCGCAGGTCGTCATGATCATCGCGTGGACGGCGATTACTACAGTCAGGCGGGCAAGTTGTTCAACCTGATGAGCGCTGATCAAAAAGCGCTACTGATCAGTAACATTGCCAGCGCGATGGGGGGTGTTTCCAGTGACATCGTGCAGCGTCAGTTGCAGCATTTCTACAAGGCTGACCCAGCCTACGGGGAAGGCATTGCCAACGCTCTGGGTATAAAACTGGGCTGAGTCGAAGTGAGAAACAGAACCGCCCTCATTTGGGCGGTTTTTCGCTTCTTAACGGCGTAATTTCGCCACTTTTCGTCGGTTTATTGCGTTTTTCTCAGTGACCTTGCGCGGCGCTTGGTTCAAACTATCGGCTTTGAAGCAGGAGTCTGGTGCGATGCAAGGCCACCCCGAAGTAATCGATTATCTCAACACGTTGCTCACGGGCGAACTGGCGGCTCGTGACCAATATTTCGTTCACTCACGCATGTACGAAGACTGGGGCTTTTCGAAGCTCTATGAGCGTATCAACCACGAGATGGAAGAAGAGGCACAGCACGCTGATGCGCTGATGCGTCGTATCCTGATGCTTGAAGGCACGCCACGCATGCGTCCGGATGATCTGGACGTCGGCACCACAGTGCCTGAGATGCTCGCCAGCGATCTGCGTCTGGAATACAAGGTTCGAGCTGCGCTCTGCAAGGGCATCGAGCTCTGTGAGCTTCACGGTGACTACGTGACCCGTGAAATCCTGCGTGTGCAACTGGCCGATACGGAAGAAGACCACACTTATTGGCTTGAACAGCAGATGGGCTTGATCAAGTCCATTGGCCTGCAGAACTACCTGCAATCGCAGTTCTGATTCGATAGCCATAAAAAAGCTCCTGCACTTACGTGACAGGAGCTTTTTTGTACCTGGGTCTGACCGAAGCCAGACCCGTTTTCGCAACGCCGGTTAAGCCCTGTCTCTGATCAACAGAGGCTTCAGGTAATGCCCGGTGTACGACTGCTCCATCTCGGCGACCTGTTCAGGTGTGCCGGTCGCAATGATCTGCCCGCCTCTTGAACCGCCTTCCGGCCCCAGGTCCACCAGCCAGTCGGCCGTCTTGATGACATCCAGGTTGTGCTCGATCACCACCACCGTGTTGCCGTGGTCGCGTAAGCGATGCAATACATCCAGCAACTGCTGAATATCCGCAAAGTGCAGGCCCGTGGTCGGCTCGTCGAGGATGTACAGCGTTTTGCCAGTGTCGCGCTTGGACAGCTCACGCGACAGCTTGACCCGTTGCGCCTCACCGCCTGACAAAGTCGTCGCCGATTGCCCCAGCTTGATATAGGAAAGTCCTACATCCATCAGGGTTTGCAGCTTGCGCGCCAGTGCAGGAACGGCGTCGAAGAACTCACGCGCTTCCTCGATGGTCATCTCCAGCACTTCGTGTACGTTCTTGCCTTTGTACTTGATCTCAAGCGTTTCGCGGTTGTAACGCTTGCTTTTACACACATCGCAGGGCACGTAGATGTCCGGCAGAAAGTGCATCTCAACCTTGATCAGCCCGTCGCCCTGGCACGCCTCGCAGCGTCCGCCCTTGACGTTGAACGAGAACCGTCCCGGACCGTAGCCCCGTGAACGCGATTCCGGTACACCGGCAAACAATTCACGAATCGGCGTGAACAGCCCGGTATAGGTCGCCGGGTTGGAGCGCGGCGTACGACCAATAGGGCTCTGGTCAATGTCGACGACCTTGTCCAGATGCTGCAGGCCATTGATGCTGTCGTGGGCGACCGCCTCAAGCGTCGTGGCACCGTTCAACGCCGTAGCGCTCAGCGGAAACAGTGTGTTGTTGATCAGCGTCGACTTGCCCGACCCGGAAACACCCGTCACGCAGGTCAGCAGACCAATCGGAATATCGAGATTGACGTTCTGCAGGTTGTTGCCACGTGCACCTTTGAGCGTCAGCGACAGCTTTTTGTTACGCGGCGTGCGCTTGGCGGGTACAGCAATCTTCACACGGCCCGACAGGTACTTGCCGGTCAGTGAGTCGGGATGTGACATCACTTCGTCCGGCGTACCTTCGGCAACGATATGACCACCATGCACACCCGCGCCCGGGCCGATGTCGACCACATAGTCGGCCAGGCGAATCGCATCTTCATCGTGCTCCACCACAATCACGGTGTTGCCTATGTCGCGCAGGTGCTTGAGCGTGCCCAGCAAACGATCGTTATCGCGCTGGTGCAGGCCAATGGACGGCTCATCGAGGATGTACATCACCCCGACCAGGCCTGCGCCGATCTGGCTGGCCAGGCGGATACGCTGAGCCTCACCGCCGGACAGGGTGTCCGCGCTACGATCCAGGGTCAGATAGTCCAAGCCCACGTTGACCAGAAACTGCAGACGCTCACGAATTTCCTTGAGAATCTTGTCGGCGATCTCGCCACGCCGTCCGGTCAGCTTGAGGGTTTCGAAGTAATGCGTCGCGTCGCCAATCGGCAGATTGGTGACTGCAGGCAGAGTCTTTTCACCCACCCACACGTGGCGCGCTTCACGACGCAGACGAGTGCCTCGGCAGTCAGGGCAGGGCTGCGTGCCCAGAAACTTGGCCAGCTCTTCACGCACAGTCGCTGATTCGGTTTCCCGGTAGCGACGTTCCAGATTCGGCACGATGCCTTCGAACGGGTGCGCGCGTTTGACGATATCGCCGCGGTCGTTCAGATAGCGGAAGTCGACACTCTGCGAGCCGCTGCCGTTGAGCAGAATTTTCTGCATGTCGGCCGGAATTTCTTTGAACGGCACTTCCAGACTAAAACCGTAGTGCTTGGATAGCGACCCCAGCATCTGGAAGTAATAGACGTTACGCCTGTCCCAGCCTCGTATCGCGCCTTCGGCAAGCGTCAACTCGGCATTTACCAGCCGCTTGATATCAAAGAACTGCTTTACGCCCAGACCGTCGCAGGTCGGGCATGCGCCGGCCGGGTTGTTGAAAGAGAACAGCTTCGGTTCCAGCTCGCTGATCGCATGGCCACAGATCGGGCAGGCGAAGCGTGCGGAGAAGATCACTTCCTCGCCCGGCTCGTCGTCCATTGGCGCAACCAGGGCGATACCGTCGGCCAGCTTCAGGGCGGTCTCAAAGGACTCGGCCAGACGCTGCTGCAGATCGGCGCGGACCTTGAAACGGTCCACGACCACATCAATCGAGTGCTTCTTCTGCTTGTCCAGCTTCGGCAGCTCATCCAGCTCACACAGCTTGCCGTTGACCCGCGCGCGAACAAAGCCTTGCGCGCGCAGCTCTTCAAAAACCGACAGATGTTCACCCTTGCGCTCACGGATAACTGGCGCAAGCAGCATCAACTTGCTGCCTTCGGGCTGGGTCAACACGAGATCGACCATCTGGCTGACGGTCTGCGCTTCCAGCGGGATATCGTGGTCCGGGCAGCGAGGCTGTCCGACTCGTGCGTATAAAAGACGCAGGTAGTCGTAAATCTCGGTGATTGTCCCCACGGTCGAGCGCGGATTATGAGAAGTAGACTTCTGCTCGATGGAAATCGCCGGCGACAGACCTTCGATCGTGTCGACGTCCGGTTTTTCCATCATCGACAGGAACTGCCGGGCGTAGGCAGACAGCGACTCGACATAACGGCGTTGCCCTTCGGCGTACAGCGTATCGAAAGCCAGTGAAGACTTGCCTGAGCCAGAGAGCCCGGTGATAACGATCAGTTTGTCGCGGGGAAGTGTCAGGTCAATATTTTTCAGGTTGTGGGTTCGTGCCCCACGTATCAGGATCTTGTCCACTGCGGCCTCGCTTGGCGGGCATAAACGACGGAGTATAAGGCTCCGAGCCATTACGCGGCAAAGCGTCGCGTATGTGCTGTACAACGATGGGACTGGTAGAATCGCCGCCGGTTCACACGAGGTTATTCCATGCACGATACCCACAGCGAGCGTATGAGTAGCGGCGAGACCCGCGCAGCAGGCGGTCTGGCCCTGGTGTTCGCGTTCCGCATGCTTGGCATGTTCATGGTTTTGCCGGTTCTGGCAACCTACGGCATGGACCTGGCGGGCGCGAGCCCTGCACTGATCGGTCTGGCGATTGGCGCTTATGGCCTGACCCAGGCAGTGCTGCAGATTCCGTTCGGGATCATTTCCGACCGTATCGGACGACGACCGGTTATTTACCTTGGGCTGATCATTTTTGCGGTTGGCAGCGTGGTGGCGGCAAATGCCGATTCGATCTGGGGAATCATCGCCGGGCGCATCCTGCAGGGTGCCGGCGCGATTTCCGCCGCGGTCATGGCCTTGCTCTCTGACCTGACCCGCGAACAGCATCGCACCAAGGCCATGGCCATGATCGGCATGACCATTGGTCTGTCGTTCGCCATCGCCATGGTGGTGGGCCCGGTGATCACCGGTATGTTTGGCCTTTCGGGATTGTTCCTGGCCACAGGCGGTATGGCCTTGCTGGGTCTTCTGATCGTCGCATTTGTGGTGCCCAAGGCCAATGGCCCGTTGATGCACCGCGAATCCGGAGTTGCCAGACAGGCCCTTGGGGCAACCTTGCGTCATCCCGACCTGTTACGCCTGGATTTGGGTATCTTTGTGTTGCACGCCATGCTCATGTCCAGCTTCGTGGCCTTGCCGCTGGCGCTGGTCGAAAAAGCCGGTTTGCCCAAGGAAGAGCACTGGTGGGTCTACCTGACCGCCTTGCTGGTTTCCTTCTTCGCGATGATCCCGTTCATCATCTATGGCGAGAAGAAACGTCAAATGAAGCGCGTTCTGCTGGGCGCCGTCACAGTTTTAATGCTGGCTGAGCTATTCTTCTGGGCATACGGCGACACGTTGCGGGCACTGGTCATCGGGACAGTGGTATTCTTCACGGCGTTCAACCTGCTGGAAGCGTCCCTGCCATCACTGATCAGCAAGGTTTCACCGGCTGGCGGAAAAGGCGCGGCGATGGGAGTTTATTCCACCAGCCAGTTTCTTGGTTCGGCCGCAGGTGGGATACTGGGCGGCTGGTTGTTCCAGCACGGTGGGCTCGATGTGGTGTTCCTTGGTGGTGCAGCCATGGCCGCCGTCTGGCTCGCCTTTGCAGTGACCATGAGAGAACCGCCTTACGTGACCAGCCTACGTCTGCCGTTGTCGCCGCAGGCGCAGCGTGAAGCAGGCCTGGCAGAGCGTTTGATGTCCGTAGCAGGCGTGACAGATGCAGTGGTGGTTGCTGAAGAGGCGGCCATCTACATAAAACTCGACACAAAATTATTGGATCGCGCCTCTCTTGAAAAGCTGGTCAATCCAGCGTCAGAAGCGTGCGAAGCCTAGGAGAACGTTATGGCCCGTGGGGTTAACAAAGTCATATTGGTCGGTACATGCGGCCAGGATCCCGAAGTTCGCTACTTGCCTAACGGTAACGCCGTGACCAACCTGAGTCTGGCAACCAGCGAACAGTGGACTGACAAGCAGTCAGGTCAGAAAGTCGAAAAGACCGAATGGCACCGTGTATCGATGTTCGGCAAAGTTGCCGAAATCGCTGGCGAATACCTGCGCAAGGGTTCGCAGGTGTACATCGAAGGCAAGCTGCAGACCCGCGAGTGGGAAAAAGACGGCATCAAGCGCTACACCACTGAAATCGTCGTCGACATGCAGGGCACCATGCAGCTGCTGGGTGGCCGCCCACAAGGCGACTCCCAACAAGGTCAGGGCGGCGGCAACTACAACCAGTCCGCACCTCGTCCACAGCAGTCGCGCCCTCAGCAATCGGCGCCGCAGCAGTCCGCACCTCAGCAGAACTACAACCAGCAGCCGCCACAACGCGACTCGCGCCCGGCGCCGCAACAGCAAGCGCCGCAGCCAGCTGCTGACTTTGATAGCTTTGATGATGATATTCCGTTCTAATTCCTACCTAAGAGGGTGTAGAC
>NZ_LJQT01000061.1:0-5527 GCF_001400515.1 Pseudomonas meliae
TTGCAGCGCCTCCTTAGGTGCCAGGAAGCCGGTGCGAGGTTTTGCGCTTGTCTAGAAGTCGAAATCGTAATCGGCCAGTTGTTTCTGCAAGCGCCGCTCTTCAAGCAGGTTGTCGATGGTGCGTCGTTTGCTCAGATTGGTCTTTGCCGGCTCTACGGTCGCAGTTTCGGTTTCGTCCGTATCGACGGCAACAAGGTCATCGTCCACGTCCAGTTGCTCGTTGTCAGTGCTCATGAAGTCGACTCCAGGGCTTGGGCTCTCTGGCGCTTCTTATATCGACAATCCACAAGCGGGTAAAAAAGATTTTTTCAATCGACAGAGCAGCAATTACCGGGCTGGCTCAATCGTCGGACGTTTTCTCCTTGTAATCGCACAGGTCTTCTATACGGCAACTGCCGCATCTGGGCTTGCGTGTCTGGCAAACGTAGCGTCCGTGCAGGATCAGCCAGTGGTGCGCATCGAGCAGATAGTTCTTGGGCACAAATTTCATCAATTGCTTCTCGACCTCCACCACATTTTTCCCTGGTGCGATGCCCGTACGGTTGCTGACGCGAAAGATGTGAGTGTCTACAGCCATCGCGACCTGACGGAAAGCGGTGTTGAGCACGACATTGGCAGTCTTGCGTCCTACGCCCGGTAAGGCCTCGAGCGCTTCTCGGGTCTGCGGTACTTCGCTGTTATGCAACTCCACCAGCATCCGGCAGGTTTCAATTACGTTTTTGGCTTTGCTGTTGTAGAGGCCAATTGTCTTGATGTACTCGGACAGCCCTTCAACGCCCAGGTCATATATGGCTTGTGGCGTGTTGGCGACCGGGTACAGCTTCGCCGTGGCCTTGTTGACGCTCACGTCAGTGGCCTGGGCAGAAAGGATAACGGCTATCAACAACTCAAAAGGCGTGGTGTAGGCCAGTTCGGTTTTCGGGTCCGGATTGTCCTCATGCAGCCTGCGAAAGATTTCCTGACGTTTTGCAGCATTCATGGGCGGAGATTTTCCTCAGGATGAGTCTGTACGGGTGCTTGCAGAAGCGCTGCAAGTGCCTGTTCGGCTGCTTCATATTCGCGTTGCAACTCCACGAGCCTGGCGGCCTGCTCGGCAATCGGCGGATGGCCGAAAGCCTTGAGCGACTTGTTGAGCTGCGCACGACTCATGGCCACGGCAATCCGGGCTTTTTTCAGGGCCTCGTCCGGCGTGGCAGGCTTGTCGTTCTGGGCGTGTCTGGCGGCGGACTGTAAAGCGTCACGACTTGGTTCAGCGCGCTGTGACCGGGCGATACGCTCGGCCAGCCGGGTTTGTTGCTCGCGGTACAAGCGTGCATTGCGTGCTTCGAAACGCAGCCGGGCGTGGGTACGCTTGCGCAGACGAGCTTTTTGCAGATCAGGGGTGGGTGCCAGGCCGCCTATGATGGGCGTGACACTCGCCATCGGCAGCGGATGCATTTCAATGCAGTCTACCGGGCATGGCGCAACGCACAGATCGCAGCCAGTGCACTCATCGACAATCACGGTGTGCATCAACTTTGCAGCGCCGACAATGGCGTCCACGGGGCAGGCCTGAATGCATTTGGTGCAGCCAATGCACTCTGCTTCGCGAATGAACGCAACCTGCGCAGGGGCTGCACCGCGTTCCATATCCAGCCTCAGAACCGGAACAGCAAGCAGCTCTGCCAGTTGGGCTATTGTTTCGTCCCCGCCCGGTGGGCATTTGTTGATGGCTTCGCCGCCGGCAATGCCCTCTGCGTAGGGCTTGCAGCCGGGGTGGCCGCACTTGCCGCACTGAGTCTGCGGCAGAAGGGCGTCGATGCTGCGGATAAGGTCCACGTCGGGAAGCAGGCGAATCAATTCAGTCATGATCTTGCCAGGTGACCAACAGGTGTTCTGTCTATCGAGGGTGCAGCATTATCGGACAGATCGGGAGGTTTGCGAATGCGCAAAGGCCCGGTATCCGCCTGATGGCTGGATACCGGGCCTTGTCCGGGTTTACTTGATGCGCTGGCCGGGTTTTGCACCACTGTCCGGGCTGAGCAGATAGATCTCCTCGCCGCCAGGGCCTGCCGCCATCACCATGCCTTCGGAAATGCCGAAACGCATTTTCCTTGGCTTGAGGTTGGCGATCATCATGGTCAGACGGCCTTCGAGCTCGGACGGGTTCGGATAGGCGCTTTTGATGCCGGAAAAGACATTACGTTGCTCGTCGCCGATGTCCAGAGTCAGGCGCAGCAACTTGTCGGCACCCTCCACATGTTCGGCCTTGAGAATCAGGGCAACGCGCAGGTCTACAGCGGCAAAAGCGTCAAAGTCGATTTCCGCCGACAGCGGGTCTTTGGCGAGTTCGCCATTACCGGCGGGCACACTGCTCGCGGTAGTGTCGGTAGCGGTCAGGTCTTCCTTGGAGGCAGCAGCCATGGCTTCTACCTTGAGTGGATCTATGCGGGTCATCAGTGCCGAGAACGGGTTGAGCTGATGATTGGCCAGCAAGGTCTTGTGGTCTTCCCAGGTCAATGGTTCGACGTTGAGAAACTTCTCTGCGTCGGCGGCCAGATTCGGCAATACCGGTTTGAGGAAAATGACCAGTTGGCGGAACAGATTGATACCCAGCGAGCAGACTGCCTGGACTTCATCCTGTTTGCCTTCCTGTTTGGCCAGCGCCCACGGCGCTTTTTCCGCGATATAGGCGTTGGCGCGATCCGCCAGAGCCATGGTTTCACGCATGGCACGGGCGAAGTCTCGGGCTTCGTAGGCGTCGGCAATGCTCGGCGCGACCGCCAGGAATGCATCGGTCAATTCGGGCGCTGCATTGGCCTCGCCCATCACACCGGCGTTGCCTTTGTGAATAAACCCGGCACAACGGCTGGCGATGTTCACGACCTTGCCGATCAGGTCAGAGTTGACCTTTTGCACGAAGTCTTCGAGGTTCAAATCCAGGTCGTCGACGCCACGACCCAGTTTCGACGCGTAGTAATAGCGCAGGTACTCGGGTGGCAGATGGTGGAGGTAGGTGCGTGCCTTGATAAAGGTGCCACGTGACTTCGACATTTTCTGTCCGTTTACGGTCAGGTAGCCGTGAACGTTGATGCCGGTCGGTGTGCGCAACCCTGCACCTTCCAGCATGGCTGGCCAGAACAGGGCGTGGAAATTGACGATGTCCTTGCCGATGAAGTGATAGAGCTCGGTGGTCGCACCCTTGCCCCAGTACGCGTCGAAGTCCAGGTCCGGACGACGTGCACACAGGTTCTTGAAGCTGGCCATGTAGCCGATCGGCGCATCCAGCCATACGTAAAAGTATTTGCCTGGCTCATCGGGGATTTCAAAGCCGAAATACGGCGCATCGCGGGAGATGTCCCACTGTTGCAGGCCGCTGTCCAGCCATTCGGCGATCTTGTTTGCGACAGCGTCCTGCAGGGTTCCGCTGCGCGTCCAGCTTTTCAGCATCGCGTCGAATGCAGGCAGGTCGAAGAAGAAGTGCTTCGAGTCCTTGAGTACCGGTGTGGTCCCGGAAATTGCCGACTTGGGGTTTTTCAGGTCGGTCGGGGCATAGGTTGCGCCGCACTTTTCACAGTTGTCGCCGTACTGATCTTCAGCCGCACATTTCGGGCAGGTGCCTTTGATGAAGCGGTCGGCCAGGAACATTTTCTTTTCCGGGTCGAAATACTGGGTCACCGAACGGGTTGCTATATGACCTGCGTCGCGCAGGCGCGTGTAGATCATGCTCGACAGCTCGCGGTTTTCGTCCGAGTGCGTCGAGTGGAAATTATCGAAATCCACCAGGAAGTCGGCGAAGTCGGCGCTGTGTTCGGCCTTGACGTTGTCGATGAGCTGTTCTGGCGTAATGCCTTCTTTTTCAGCGCGCAGCATGATTGCCGAACCGTGAGCGTCGTCCGCGCAGACATAAATGCATTGGTTGCCGCGGTGCTTCTGAAAACGCACCCACATGTCGGTCTGGATGTACTCGAGCATGTGGCCAAGGTGAACGGGACCATTGGCATAGGGCAGGGCGCTGGTAACGAGAATCTTGCGTGGCTCGGACATGGGGCTCGGCTACTTGAAGTGAAACGGAGACCGGCCACTATAAAGGTCTGAGCGATTTTTTTCACCCCGCTCGGTTGTGGGAATACTCCTGAGTGGTTGGGCAGGGTTCAGTGAAATCATGTCGGCTACGGACAGAACAGGTACGATAGTCGGCTGTTTCACTCAGTCTTTTACGGAGTAAGCCCATGAGCGCAGTCAATCGCGCAGCGGTGGAGACGATTCTTCGCCAGTACACCGACCCTTATCTGAATCAGGACCCGGTCAGTGCCGGTTGCGTGCGGTCCATCGATATCCAGGGTGCACAGGTCAGCGTGCAACTCGAACTGGGCTATGCCGCCGACCTGTTCAGGAACGGCTGGGCGCAAGTGCTGAAAACCGCCATCGAGAACCTGGACGGCGTCAGCTCGGCCACGGTTGCCATTCGCACAAGGCACAGAGCCAGATCCCCGGTCTGGCCAATGTGAAAAACATCGTGGCCGTTGCGTCGGGCAAGGGCGGTGTCGGCAAGTCCACCACGGCGGCCAATCTGGCATTGGCACTGTCTCGCGAGGGCGCACGGGTCGGTATTCTCGATGCTGATATCTATGGGCCGAGTCAGGGTGTGATGTTCGGTATTGCTGAAGGCACGCGGCCGAAGATCAAGGACCAGAAGTGGTTCGTGCCGGTCCAGGCTCATGGCATTGACGTGATGTCGATGGCGTTTCTGACCGATGACAACACGCCTATGGTCTGGCGCGGGCCTATGGTGTCAGGGGCGTTGCTGCAACTGGTCACGCAGACTGCCTGGAATGATCTGGACTATCTGGTTATCGACATGCCGCCCGGCACGGGCGATATCCAGTTGACGCTGGCGCAGAAGGTCCCGGTTGCCGGTGCCGTGATTGTCACCACGCCTCAGGACCTGGCCTTGCTGGATGCGAAGAAGGGTGTCGAGATGTTCCGCAAGGTCAACATCCCGGTGCTGGGCGTTTTGGAAAACATGGCGGTACACATCTGCTCCAATTGCGGCCATGCGGAGCATCTCTTTGGTGAGGGCGGCGGTGAGAAGCTGGCGTCGCAGTACAATGTCGAGCTGCTGGCATCACTGCCGTTGTCGATACTGATTCGCGAGCAGGCAGATGGCGGCAAGCCTACCGCTATTGCCGAGCCGGAAAGTCAGATTGCGATGGTGTATCAAGAGCTGGCACGTCACGTGGGCGCACGAATCGTCTTGCAGGAAGCTGCAAGCCCGGCGATGCCGACCATTTCTGTCAGCGACGATTGATTCTGTAGCGGTGCTCTGGCGGGGAGGCGCAGCCAATTGACGTCTCTCGGTCAGGCTTATGCATGGCTTGATGGGTACGCAAATGCTCAAACGACAGGCAATAAAAAACCCCGCTTTTAAGGGCGGGGTTTTTAAGCGAATCAGGACAAGTTAGATAACTTGAACTTCTTCAGCTTGCATGCCTTTCTGACCGCGGGTAGCGATGAAAGAAACCTGTTGGCCTTCTTTCAGGCTTTT
>NZ_LJQT01000061.1:5596-10204 GCF_001400515.1 Pseudomonas meliae
TTTTCATCGTTGAACCACTTAACGGTACCAGTTTGGCGATTAGACATAGTATATCTCCTTGGACAAAGTTAACTGCGGCGTAGGAAGAGCCCTGGCCGAGACTGAGTGCAAAGAGCTGGAAAATTCATGGAGATGGTTGGATCGAAATTCAACATCGTGTAGAGATTCTCAGTGACACAAGCAACACAGTGACGCCACCTTAACCCTTTTTTCCGAACGTGCCAATGGTCTGTTGATGATTATTTCCATTCGCAGCGAAAGAGCCCGGCTCGTCACACAAACTCGCTATCTGTTGCCTTTGAACCGTCGGCCCCGGCCCGGTAAGATGCCGGATATCTTTTTTACCTCGCTATTCAGGACACCGCCATGAGCATCAAATCGGACAAGTGGATTCGCCGCATGGCGCAGGAACACGGGATGATCGAGCCCTTTGTGGAGCGCCAGGTACGTGGCGAAGGAGCTGACAGGGTGATCTCCTTCGGCGTGTCCAGCTACGGCTACGACGTGCGTTGCGCAGACGAATTCAAGGTGTTTACCAACATCAATTCGGCCACTGTCGATCCGAAAAACTTTGATGAAAAAAGCTTCGTCGATATCAAGAGCGACGTATGCATCATCCCCCCCAACTCGTTCGCGCTGGCACGCACCGTCGAATATTTCCGCATTCCGCGTAACGTTCTGACCATCTGCCTGGGCAAAAGCACCTATGCGCGCTGCGGCATTATCGTCAACGTCACGCCGCTTGAACCAGAGTGGGAAGGCCATGTGACGCTGGAGTTCTCCAACACCACGACATTGCCGGCCAAGATCTACGCCAACGAAGGCGTGGCACAGATGCTGTTCCTCGAGTCCGATGAGGAATGTGAAGTGTCCTACAAGGATCGAGGCGGCAAATACCAGGGCCAGCGTGGCGTCACCCTGCCACGTACCTGATTTGCCGGTCAGGTGATTAGTGGAATTGAATTAATACTCTATTTCGCACTCTATCTGCTCACATGCTTTCGCATAATCGATATGTGCGACGGCCTTTGATCTGGAGTGCCCTATGAAGACTACTTTCAAAATCTCTGAACAGGTTCAATCTCCGCTTAACGAGATCGGGTTGCTTGCCTGGTCATTGATGGCTCATTCGGATCTGCTTCCCGAGCTTAATGTGGTCGGTGGTGGCATTCCGGGTGATCCAGGGCCAGATACTCCCTATCCGGAGCCCACTGAGCCAGGTGGACCTACCGTTCCTGACGAGCCGCCACCTGCGCCGGTTGCCTGATTACCAGCTCCCTGCTTCTCCTTTTGAGGGGCAGGGCCTCGTATGCGGCGGCCAGCGACGCTATACCACTCGCCACACGGCATCACCGCCTGTCACATAGACTGAGCAGTCCTGCGCCGGACGAATCTGAAACCCGTCCGTAAACTCACCGAACGCTGGCAGCAGGCTGACGCGTTGGCCCAGGTAGAAGCACGCCAGTCGCAAGCTTTGCCTGCCACGCCCGTGCAGCCGGTAAACAGGGTGAACGTGCCCGGCCAGTACGTGCAATTGAGGGTGTGGGTCAGGCTCGTGTTGCAAGGCAAAGGGCCCCAGCGTCAGGGGTTCGGGGACTACATCTATGCCCAGATAGGCGGGTGGGTCGCCCGCCCGTTTGTCATGGTTACCGCGGATCAGGGTGATGCGCAACGCCGGGTGTTCGCCCCGCCATTGTTCCAGTGCCGCGAGCGTGCCCGCTGCGTGTGATTCCGGCGCGTGCAGAAAGTCGCCCAAAAAAATCAGATGATCGCAGGCATACGCATCGAGCAGGCTGTCCAGTCGCCGCAGATTGGCTTGGGTGGTGCCATGTGGCACTGGTTGACCCAGCTTGCGGTAGGCCGCTGCCTTGCCAAAATGCGCATCGGCAATCAGCAAGGATCGTTCTGCGGGGTAGTAGACGGCCTTGTCGGCCAACAGCCACAGCTCTTCTCCCGCCAGTGTTATCGCGACGTACGGCTTCATTGCTCATGCTCCGGACCTGCGGCTTTCTCCAGGTCGCGGACCATGCGCGCAATGCGGTCAGCGAGTTTTTCCGAACTGAGACTTTCGCGAAAGCGCTCGACCAGCAGTGGAAACGCCAGCGGGGTTGCGCGTTTTATCGCATGCAGGTCCAGCCTGCGACTGTTGATCTGGCGTAATGTCAGCTCCAGACGCTGCAGATCCAGCTCCTGGCGTAGCACTTCCTGTTCGGCCTGGGTCAGCAGCATGTTGTCAGCATCGTATTGCTTGAATACCTCAAAAAAAAGCCCGCTCGATGCCTGAAGCTGTCGATTGCTTTTCGCCGCTCCCGGGTAGCCGGAAAACACCAGCCCCGAGATGCGAGCGATTTCGCGAAAGCGCCGCAGTGCCAGTTCGCCCGCATTCAGGCTGGCAATAATGTCGGCCAAAAGATCCGTCTCGCTGAACAGGTCAGCCCGCAACGCCTGAGCCCAGTCAATCTCGCTGGCGCTGAGCAGTTCCAGCCCATAGTCGTTGACGGCGATGGAAAAGGTCAGCGGCCGATGTTGGCTCAGGCGCCAGGCCAGAAGGCTGCCCAGCCCCAAATGCACATGACGGCCGGCGAACGGGTAGAGGAACAGGTGCCAGCCTTCACGGGATTTAAGGGTTTCAGCCAGCAGCGTGTCACGTTGCGGTAGCCCGGACCATTGTTGCTGCACTTCCAGCAAGGGTTTGATGGCTTGCATTTCAGGGCTGGTGAATTCACCCCGCGCCGCCGCATCGAACTTCTCCACCACGGCGTCTGCCAGTTCGCTGGACAGGGGCATTCGCCCACCGTTCCAGCGTGGCACTGCGGCTTTCTTGCCAGTAGCCCGCTTGACGTAGGCGGTCATGTTTTCCACTCGGACCAGCTCCAGCAAGCGCCCGCCGAACAGAAAGCCGTCACCAGGCTTGAGCCGGGCGATGAAACCTTCTTCAACACTGCCCAACGAGCCGCCACCGCCGCCTTTTTTCCAGTACTTCAGGTTAACGGTAGCTTCGCTGACGATGGTGCCGACGCTCATGCGGTGTCGCCTGGCAAGACGCGCATCGGGTACACGCCAGACACCCTGTTCATCCGGTTCGGCGCGGCGGTAATCGGGGTAGGCCGTCAGTGAGTGACCGCCGTTGCGCACAAAGGCCAGCGCCCATTGCCATTGCTCGTCGCTGAGGTCTCGATAGGCCCAGGCGCTGCGCACTTCGGTCAGCAGTTCATCGGGCAGGAAGCCACCGCCCAGTGCGATGCTGACCAGATGCTGGACCAGAACGTCCAGCGGCTGCTGCGGCGATTCGCGTGGCTCGATCATCCGCGCGGCGACGGCGTCGTGGGCGGCGGCTGCTTCGACCAGTTCCAGGCTGTGGGTCGGCACCAGCGTGACACGCGAAGGGCGGCCCGGCGCATGGCCTGAGCGTCCGGCGCGCTGCATCAGGCGCGCGACACCTTTGGGTGAGCCGATTTGCAAAACGCGCTCCACCGGTAGAAAGTCCACGCCCAGGTCCAGACTGGAGGTGCACACCACAGCCTTGAGTGCGCCTTCTTTTAACGCGCGCTCGACCCAGTCTCGGACCTCTCGCGCCAGCGACCCGTGGTGCAGGGCAATCAATCCTGCCCAGTCGGGGCGGGCTTCCAGTAGCGCCTGATACCAGATTTCCGATTGTGCCCGAGTGTTGGTGAACACCAGACAGCTCGCGCTGCTTTCCACCTCGGTGACGACCTGCGGCAACATGCGCAAGCCCATATGCCCGGCCCACGGGAAGCGTTCGATGGACGGCGGCAGCAGCGTATCGACCTGTAAGTCCTTGACGATCTTGCCTTGCACGGTCACGCCGCCGTCGCCGATCAGCACCTGCTGCGCATGTTGCTGATTACCCAGCGTCGCGGAAATGCCCCATACGATCAGTTGCGGATTCCAGCGCCTCAGGCGCGCCAGGGCCAGTTGCAACTGCACGCCGCGCTTGTTGCCGATCAGCTCGTGCCATTCGTCCACCACCACCATCTTCAGTGTCGACAAGGCGACCTGAGCGTCGGCACGGGTCAGCAGCAGTGTCAGGCTCTCTGGGGTGGTGATCAGCGCTGAGGGCAGCCGCCGGCTCTGGCGGGCGCGTTCGCTGCCGCTGGTATCGCCGGTGCGCAAGCCCACCGACCACGGGATATCCAATTCGGCCAATGGTGCTTCAAGGGCTCTGGCGGTATCGGCGGCCAAGGCGCGCATGGGCGTGATCCACAGGACACTCAGCGGTTCAGCGAGCGGTTTACGTTTACGAGGTTTGTTGTCAGCGGTGAGCGTATTGGCTTTGGCGAAGCGGTTGAGCGCGGCGAACCATACGGCGTAGGTCTTGCCCGAGCCGGTACTGGCATGCAGCAGGCCGGACTCACCTTTCTTCACCGCCGCCCAGACCTCCTTCTGAAAAGCGAACGGCTTCCAGCCCCGGGCGAGAAACCATCGTCGAGCGAAATCGGT
This sequence comes from Pseudomonas meliae, assembly GCF_001400515.1. Classification (NCBI taxonomy): domain Bacteria; kingdom Pseudomonadati; phylum Pseudomonadota; class Gammaproteobacteria; order Pseudomonadales; family Pseudomonadaceae; genus Pseudomonas; species Pseudomonas meliae. The sequence goes on from NZ_LJQT01000061.1 coordinate 10,058, forward strand.
GGGTCTGCTCATCCGTTTGCGTGTGCTCTGAGTGGCGTTAAGTCAGAGACAGCGAAGAAAGGGTAATAGTTTTAAATGGTTATATGGCTGGAGCATGCGGAATCTCAACGATCGTGCCGCGCTGCGCGTCGCATGCGTTTCCGGACG
>NZ_LJQT01000061.1:10214-17995 GCF_001400515.1 Pseudomonas meliae
TCCTCTTGGCGACGCAGAGCGTTGAGACCTGCATTCCCACGCTGGAGCGTGCGGAACGATGATCTTAATATCGTGCGGCGCTGCGCGTCGCATGCCTTTCCGGACGCTCCGCGTCCTCCTGGCGACGCAGAGCGTCGAAACCTGCATTCCCACGCTGGAGCGTAGGAACGATGATCTCAATATCGTGCGCCGCTCCGCGTCGCATGCCTTTCCGGACACTCTGCGTCCTCTTGGCGACGCAGAGCCTCTAGCACTGCATCCCCACGCTGGAGTGGGGACTATAGTCGTGGATATTTCAGTTCCGGTTACCAGGCGTTTCCGGCTTCATACACAAAAAGCGCTACTTCAGATTTCCACTCAAAAACTGCTGCAAGCGCTCGCTTTTCGGATTGTTGAGCACCTCGTCCGGGTGGCCGGATTCTTCGATCTGGCCTTGGTGCAGGAACACCACCTGGCTCGCAACCTTGCGCGCAAAGCCCATCTCGTGTGTCACCAGAATCATGGTTCGGCCTTCCTCGGCCAGGCCCTGAATGACCTTCAGCACTTCACCGACCAGTTCCGGGTCCAGTGCCGAGGTGGGTTCGTCGAACAGCATGATTTCCGGCTCCATTGCCAGCGCACGGGCAATGGCCACGCGCTGTTGCTGGCCGCCCGACAGGAACGCCGGGTACTGATCGGCAACACGCTCCGGCAGACCGACCTTTTCCAGGTATTTGCGCGCGCGGGCCTCGGCTTCGGCCTTGGGCACGCCCAGTACGCGGCGCGGGGCCATGGTGATGTTTTCCAGCACGGTCATGTGCGCCCACAGGTTGAAGTGCTGAAACACCATCGCCAGCCGCGTGCGGATGCGCTGCAGTTCATCCGCGTCGGCAACGCGCATGCCGTCCTTGTCGCTGACCATGCGCACTTGCTTGCCATCCAGGCTCATTGCCCCGTCATTGGGCTGTTCGAGAAAGTTGATGCAGCGCAGAAAGGTGCTCTTGCCGGAGCCACTGGCGCCGATCAGGCAGATCACGTCACCGCTGCTGGCCTTGAGCGATACGCCTTTGAGCACTTTGTTGTCGCCATAGCTTTTGTGCAGGCCATCGATGGTCAGTTTGTACATGACAGGTCCTCAAGGAGAAAGTAGATAGCCGCTGCGATAGGCCTGGGTGCCGGCGATGTGCGCAATGACCATGCCGGCAGTCGCCATGCGGCGCAGCGAGCGCGCGTACAGCAGCCCCGCATTCAAGGCATGGATGCAGGCCACGGTGTCGCTGATCGGGTCGATGACCTCGGCAATCAGTTGGCCAGCCTCGACGTGTTCGCCGGGCATCGCGCAGAACACCAGCAAGCCGCCGACCGGCGTAGTCACCGGTTCGACCGCTGCCAATGGCGTCGCGGGGTAGAGCAGTTCGGGCAGCGGCTGGAGTTCGCCGTCGATGATGCCCGCGTCGATCAGGTAATGAATGATGGCCTGACAGTCACGGCTGGCGAGGGCATGGTTCACATCGCCTTGCCCGCGTAGCTCGAGCGTCACTGAGAAACTGCCCATGGGAATCGGAAAGCGCTCACCGAAGCGTTGCTGCAATTGCCACCAGACCAGCGTGAAGCATTCGTCGAACGACTGGCCACCCGAGTCGGTCGCCAGCAGGCTGGCTTGCGCGCCCAGGTAGCGCGACAGCGGCTCGACTTTCGGCCAGGCTTCGGGCGTAGTGTACAGATGCTCGACCGATTCGAAATCACAGTGCAGGTCCAGCACCATGTCGGCATCGCAAGCCAGGCGCTGCAGGGTCAGGCGCAGCGATTGCAATTGGCTGGTTGCGGGTACGGCATCCAGCGCCGCTCGCAGGCTGTCCCGCACCAGTGCGACGTTGTGCTCTGCATCAGCAGTCAGCCGGGCTTTGATATCATCGCCGACCTGCGCGCCAAGGTCGCTGAACCAGCGATTGAAGTTCTGGCCGCTTTCCAGCTCGTAGCGGCCCAAAGGTGTGTCCATCAGGGCCTGTTCCAGACCAATCGGGTTGGCGACCGGCACCACGACGACTTCACCCAGCAGGCGCCCGGCACTTTCCAGTTCTGCCAGACGTTGCTTCAGGTACCAGGCAACCAGCATGCCCGGCAGTTCGTCCGCATGCAGCGAAGCCTGGATATAAACCTTGCCGGAACCGTTTTGCGGGCCGTAGTGAAAGCTGTGGACCTGCCGGGCAGTGCCTGGCACTGGCGACAGCAAGTCATGGGTGTGATGGTGCATGTTCAGTCCTGATTAATGGGCCGGGCCGAGAAAGGCCAGCCAGCGGCGTTCGGCAAGGCGGAACAGCCCGACCAGAATGCACGTCACGGTCAAGTACATGACGGCGGCGATACCGAAGGACTGGAAGGTCATGAAAGTGGCAGAGTTGGCATCCCGCGCCACTTTCAATATGTCCGGCACCGTGGCGGTAAAGGCCGCCGTGGTCGAGTGCAGCATCAGGATCACTTCATTGCTGTAGTACGGCAGCGACCGGCGCAGCACCGACGGCATGATCACGTAGGCGTAAAGCTTCCAGCCGGTCAGACCGTAGGCTTTGGCCGCTTCGACTTCGCCGTGGGCCATGCTGCGGATCGCACCGGCAAAGATCTCTGTGGTGTACGCACAGGTGTTCAGGGTGAAGGCCAGGATTGTGCAGTTCATCGCATCGCGAAAAAACGCATCCAGCATCGGCTGTTCACGCACCGCAGCAATGCTGTAAATGCCGGTGTAGCAAATCAGCAACTGTATATAGAGAGGCGTGCCGCGAAACAGGTAGGTGTAGAACTGCACTGGCCAGCGTACCCAGCGGTTTTTCGACACCCGTGCAATCGACAGCGGGATCGACACGCAGAAGCCGATGGCGATAGAGGCGCTGAGCAGCCACATGGTCATGGCCAGCCCAGTGATATTTACGCCGTCTGTATAAAGGAAGGGTTTCCAGTATTCCTGTAACAATTCGATCATCGCTGTGCCTCCCGGCTGCCTGCGGCATAGTGCCGTTCAGCCCAACGCAGGGCGAAGTTCGAGGCGCTGGTGATCAGCAGATAGATCAATGCCGCCAACACCAGAAAGTAGAACAACTGATAGGTACTTTTGCCGGCGTCCTGCGAGGCCTTGACCAGATCAGCCAGGCCGATGATCGATACCAGCGCCGTAGCCTTGAGCAGTACCTGCCAGTTATTGCCGATCCCCGGCAGTGCGTAACGCATCATTTGCGGGAACACAACGTAGCGAAATCGCTGGCCGCGTTTCAGTCCATAGGCCGTCGCTGCTTCCACCTGACCGCGAGGCACGGACAGAATCGCGCCGCGAAACGTCTCGGTGAAATATGCCCCATAAATGAAGCCCAAAGTGATGACACCCGCGCCGAACGGGTTGATCTCGATGTATTCCCATTCCATCGCGTCGGTGAGCATGGTCAGCCATGTTTGCAGGCTGTAGAAAATCAACAGCATCAACACCAGATCCGGGATACCGCGGATCAGTGTTGTATAAATTTGTGCCGGCACGCGCAGCAGCGCCGAGCTCGACAGTTTGGCACTTGCCCCGATCAGCCCGAGCAGGATGCTCAGCGCGAGGGACAGCACAGCCAGTTTGATGGTCATCCAGGTGCCTTCCAGCAACAGCGGGCCAAAGCCCTTCAGGCTGAACGCCGAGAGTCCCAGGTTTTGCATGAGTGCATCGAGCATGGATAGGCCTTGCTTTCAAAAACAGAGACGCCCATCGATTGGGCGGCGAATCATCGCCGAAATCGATGGGCGTCGGGGTGTTATTTGCCGCTGTACAGGTTCAGGTCGCCAAAATGCTTTTTCTGGATTTCGGCGTAGGTGCCGTCGTCGTGCATCGCTTTGATGCCTTTATCCAGCAGCGCTTTCAGCTCTTTGTTGCCCTTGGCGATGCCGATGGCGGTTTTGGCTGGCAGCAATTCGCTGTCGATAGGCTTGCTGACTTCGTAATCAGCACCGGCTGGCGATTTCAGGAAACCCAGTTCGGCTTGCAGCATGTCCTGGATCGAAGCGTCCAGACGACCGGAAGTCAGGTCGGCGTAAACCTGATCCTGGTTGGCGTAGGCCTTGGTGGATACACCGGCCTTGTCCAGTACGGCCTTGGCGTAGGCTTCCTGGATAGTGCCTTGCTCATAGCCAACGGTCTTGCCTTTCAGGCTGGCCGGGTCGGCGGTAAAGCCTGCACCTTTCTTGAACACCAGCGAAGTAGGGCCGGAGAACAGTTCGTTGGAGAAGTCGATGACTTTTTCGCGAGCAGGGGTCACGGTCATCGAGGAAATCACGCCGTCGAACTTGCGTGCCTTGAGGCCGGGAATCATGCCGTCGAAATCGCTTTCAACCCATTTGCAGGTGACCTTCAGCTCTTTGCAGATCGCGTTGCCCAGATCGATATCGAAGCCGACCAGGCTGCCGTCGGCGGCTTTGGATTCAAACGGCGCATAGGACGGATCAACGCCGAAGCGCAGTTCCTTGTATTCCTTGGCCATCGTATTACCGGCGGCGAGGCACAGAGCCAGTGCAGAAAGAGTCAGCCATGCTTTTTTCATTGTTCAGTCCTTAAAACCTTAAATGGGGCGTTGGGAACACGCGAAGCTTGCTACCGGCAAGTGCCAGACTGGCAGAAGGTAGCAATTTCCGAACCAGAGCGATGAACGTGCGTTTGAAATGTAAGGCGTTGTCGCTATTTCGTATAAATGGCTGGCAATCTGCCGCCTTGGCATGTTTATGGGCGGGATGTTGTTCTCTGTGACTTAAACCACACCCCCATTAGGCTCGCGGCGAGCGGCAGAATGGTAACGAAAGAGAACGGTTGTTGCGGGCAGGCAAACCCTGGTGGCAGGCAGTGTTTCAAAAAGGTGCACGTCAATTTGCGCGCACTTTTTCGGTGCGTCAGTTCAGCAGGTCCTGTAATGACGCCAGGCTGTCGGCTTCGGCCACCGGCTTGTCCTGCCGCCAGCGCAACATGCGCGGGAAGCGCACCGCAATGCCGCTCTTGTGGCGCTTTGACAAGGCAATGCCTTCAAAGCCCAGTTCGAATACCAGCGTCGGCGTGACGCTGCTCACCGGCCCAAATTTTTCCACGTTGGTTTTACGAACGATGGCGTCGACCTTACGCATTTCCTCGTCGGTCAGCCCTGAGTAGGCTTTGGCGAATGGCACCAGCGTGCGCTCACTGGCGTCGGGCGGGCCGTCCCACACCGCAAAGGTGTAGTCGCTGTACAGACTGGCACGTCGGCCGTGGCCGCGTTGCGCGTAGATCAGCACGGCATCGACGCTGAACGGGTCGATTTTCCATTTCCACCACACGCCCATGTCCTTGGTGCGACCGACGCCGTACAGCGAGTCGCGGGCCTTGAGCATCATGCCCTCGACGCCCAGACTGCGAGAGGCTTCACGTTGCGTCGCCAGATCAAGCCAATCCTTGCCGGTGAGTACCGGGGAGGGCATCAGCACCTCGCTCTGGACGCTTTCGATCAAGGTTTCCAGTTGCGTGCGACGTTCATGTTGGGGCCGGCTGCGGCAGTCATCGCCTTGCCATTCAAGCAGGTCATAGGCCAGCACTACAACGGGCACGTCGGCGAGGATCTTCTTGCCGAGTGTCTTGCGGCCAATCCTCTGTTGCAACAGGGCGAAGGGCTGAACCGAAGGTGACGCTGTGGTGGCATCACCGTTCAACGCAAATTCAGCGCTGTCATCGGGGCTCGGCTCTGGAGCTTTCCAGACGACGATTTCGCCGTCTATCACCGTGCCGTCAGGCAGGCACTGCGCCAGGCTGTGCAGCTCGGGAAAACGGTCGGTGACCAGCTCTTCGCCACGCGACCAGATCCACAAGCGTCCGTCACGTTTGACCAGTTGTGCGCGAATACCGTCCCACTTCCATTCCACCTGCCAGTTCTCGGCCGCCCCGAGCAACTCCTCGAACTGGTCGGCGGGCTGTTGCAGGGAATGGGCAAGAAAAAACGGATAGGGCTGACCGCCACGTTGTGCGTGCTCGTCTTCGGATTCGGGCGCGATCAGTTTCAGGTAGCGCTCTGCGCTGGGCCGATGCGACAGGTCGGTATAGCCCACCAGCCTTTGGGCGACGCGCTTGCTGTCGATGTCCGCCAGCGCAGCCAGTGCGCGCGTCACCAGCAGTTTCGATACGCCAACCCGGAAACTGCCGGTAATCAGTTTTATACATACCATCAGGCTGCTGCGGTCCAGTTGCGACCAGAACATCGGCAGGCGTTCTGCCAGCTCTTCGGGCGGCAGGCCGCGCAACGGCAGCAGCTTGTCTTCCATCCAGGTGGCCAGGCCCTCGTCATTGCTGTGATCGGCCTGGGGCAGCAACAATGACAAGGTCTCCGCCAGATCACCGACCGCCTGATAGCTTTCTTCGAACAGCCACTCCGGCAGATTTGCCAGTGTCATTGCCTGCTCGCGCAACACGCGGGTCGGCACCAGTTGCCTGGGGCGACCACCGGACAGGAAGTACACAGCCCAGGCAGCATCCTCTGCAGCCGCTTTCTCGAAATAGTCACGCATCGCGGCGAGTTTGGCGTTGCTCGATGTGGTTGCGTCCAGTTGTGCGTAGAGTTCCGCGAAGGCTTTCATGACTGAGCCTCCCCCGCAGTTACCGCCTCAGGCTCTGCCGTCGCCGGATTGCTGTCCTCTTCATCGCCGTATTCGGTGCTGAAGCCTTGCGCATCCAGCCCCAGTTCGCGCAGATAACGCACTAATATGCCGACCGAACCGTGGGTGACCATGACCCGCTCGGCACCAGTCTGTTCGATGGCCCACAGCAATCCCGGCCAGTCAGCGTGATCGGATAGCACAAAGCCGCGATCCACGCCACGCCGACGTCGCGTGCCGCGCAGCATCATCCAGCCGCTGGCAAACGCATCGCTGTATTCGCCGAAGCGCTTCATCCAACTGCTGCCACCGGCCGAGGGCGGGGCGAGAATCAACGCCTGACGCAGGGCCGGATCGGTCTTTTTGAAATCGCCAGCGTATTGGGTTTCCGGAATACGAATGCCACCTTCGCGATAGACCCGGTTCAACGGCTCGACAGCGCCATGCACCAGAATCGGCCCGATCTGCGAATCAATGCCATGCAGAATGCGTTGCGCCTTGCCGAACGAGTAGGCGAACAGCACGCTGGCCTTGCCCTGAGCCGCATTGCCACGCCACCACTCGTTGATGCCTTCGAAAATCTGCGACTGCGGTGCCCAGCGATAGATCGGCAGGCCGAAGGTCGATTCGGTGATAAAGGTGTGACAGCGCACCGGTTCGAACGCCGCGCAGGTGCCGTCGGGTTCGACTTTGTAATCCCCGGAAGCCACCCAGACTTCGCCTTGGTACTCCAGCCGCACCTGCGCCGACCCCAGCACATGCCCGGCCGGGTGCAGGCTGAGTTTCACCCCGTGATGGGTGATGGTTTCGCCGTATTCCAGGGTCTGCAGGTTGATGTCCTGGCCAAGGCGCGAACGCAGAATGCCCTCGCCGCTTGCCGCCGACAGATAATGCTGATTGCCGGTACGGGCGTGGTCGCCATGCGCATGGGTGATGACGGCCCGTTCGACCGGGCGCCACGGGTCGATATAGAAATCACCGGGTGGGCAGTACAAACCTTCGGGACGAGCAACGACAAGATCCATGAGGCAACCGTATGGATGGGCTTGTTAGCTATGAGCCGGGGCAGGGCGGGAAGTTCGGGGAGTTTGCGTGAGGGCTGCTTAGCGTGAGGTGCGATAAATGTCCAAAAGAACACTATCGTGCATAAAAGCGCTTTTTTATCACGATGG
>NZ_LJQT01000075.1:0-7642 GCF_001400515.1 Pseudomonas meliae
AAAAACTGATACTCCCGTGAATGGCCGCGTGGCCTCTCACTCCCAATGCCAGCAACAAGTGCCCCTGTCGCAGTGCGAGAAGGCGCAGCACTGCATCGTCCACCGTCAATTCCCTGCGGCCCTTCAACTTGCCCAGCAATCATCCGCCGTAGCTGCGCGCCGTCAACAGGGCACCGCCCGCAATTGCGCCGACTAAAGCCGCAGCGCCAAGCGTTACGCCGCCGACCATCAGATCGACCCCTGCCCCGCACGCCCATCAACCTGAGGGTTTCCGGATTGAACAGATCATCGCCCCAACGGCCATCCATCAACGGCAAATCGCTGGTAGACACATCATCATTGCGAAACGCATACAGCTTGAGCAGCGCCTCGACACATTGCTGCTCACGCTGGCGAACAGCCTTGCGCAACGCTTCCACAGCCTGCTGTTCCTGCTCGGCAGTGGTCTCGACGCTACGCCGACACGCTGCACAGTCAATCAACAGTTCGGCGATAAGCCGCGCCGCGCTGTGTTTTCTGGCTCGACGTTGTTTCTCCTGATCCTCAATCAAACGCTCAAGCCGAGGCCGCGCGCTTTCCAGCAGCAGCGCCAGGCTTTCGTACAGACGACGACCGCCATCTTCCGGCGGTGCGACGCTGTCGAAACGCACCAATGCATGCAAACCCAAGCGTGAAAGCGCCTCTCGCCATTCCGGCTCCCGGTGCTCGCGCGCACTGACGAAATTCAGCACCGGCAGCAACGGCTTGCCACAGCTGGCCAGCACTGCCAGCTCGTCACGGTATTTGGCGAGTACCGGTTCACGCGCATCGATCACATACAGCCCAGCATCCGAGCCGAGCAACTGGCGCATGACCTTGGCCTCTTGCTCAAAACGCTGGCGTGCCTCGCTGCCCTCCAGAAAGCGCGCCAGTCGCGCCGGGCCATCCAGACGTTCACCGGGACGATCAAGCCGCTCCAGGTAATCGAGCAGCGCAATGGCGTCCTCCAGGCCGGGCGTGTCGTACAGATCGACCAGTGCCTGACCGTCCACCGACAGGCGCGCACCTTCCACATGGCGGGTGGTGCTGGGCCGGTGAGACACTTCGCCGAAGCTGACATCACCGGTCAGGGTACGCAGCAGCGACGTTTTGCCGACATTGGTGTGGCCAACCACCGCCAGCTTGATGGCGCGGACATTGTCTGCTTCAGTCATGGCCTGTCTCCAGCCAGTTCAAGGGCGCGCTGTCTGTGCGCGGCAATTGCAACTGATCCAGCGCGGCGTGCCAGTCGCCCAGACGCTCCAGATCGAGCACCTGCCCGGCAGGCGCGGGCAACAGCCATACACGTGTCGCCCCCGCGCTGCGCGCCAGTTCGGCAATCAGTGCCAGACTGCCACGATCCGGTGAGCGGCGCGGATCACAGGCGACCACCATGCGCGCAGGCGGATAGTGAGTCAGTTGTTCAAGCAGCTTGTGGCGCGACTCACGGCTGTCGAGAATGCCTGCATCGACCACGCCTGACGGCAGTTCTGGCGGCCAGACTTGTTGATCATCCAGCTCGATGGCCACCAGCAACGCGCCATTACTGTCGGACGCACCCACGCCGGGCTGAATCTGATGCAGCGCGGCAGGTTCGACGTCATTGACGCCCAATCGCTCGCTGCTGGGCATCAATCGTTCACGCAGCTCAAGGTACTCGGGCAGCTCAAGATCGAGACGCAGCCCCGCACTCCCCTGCTTCCAGCGCCACAGGCAGAACGCTGCCAGCAACAGACGCGGCACAATGCCGTAGACCAGCAGCACGCCCACCAGCCACGCAGCCCAGGCCTGGCGTGCATTCTCGATACTCAGCGCTGCATTGCCGCTGGCGCGAATCATGGCTTCGTCCGGCACACTGAAGCCCAGCCAGGCCGGGGCGGTACTGAGTGTCTGAGTCAGGCTGACAAACGTGTCGCTGCTCAAAATGGTGGTTTCCCAGACAAACCCGTAGCGCCGGGTCGCCATCAGCATCAACAGCACCACCAGCGCACTGACCAGCGCGAGCAGCCACAGGCTGTGAACCACCAGGCCAAGCACCCAGCGATTCAGACGCTTGCGTTGCAGCAGCAGAACCAATGCCGGAGCAAGTTGCGCAGCCTGGGCGTCACGGGCAAGCTTTTCACTCAACCACAGCCATAAGCGGCCCAGCCCGCTGTTGCTGCGGCCAGCGAAGATAAAGCCCAGCGCCCAGGTAGCCAGCAGCACCAGATTAAACCCAAGCAGACTGCCCAGCGCCCAGAACACATTGACCGGTGCCTGCCCGTCGCCCATTGCGGCGAAGGCCAGGCCCGCGCCACTGATGACAGCGAATACGGCAAGCGCAATCAACGCCAACCGCGCGCCCTGCTTCCAGTGATGCAATGCGCCGAGCATGCCGTCGCGCTGTGCCAGCCCAAGGGCGCGATGGGTGATACGGGCAGTCAGGTCGCCTCCAGCCGCCCGGGCGCGGCGATTGGCTTCCTGATCATCCAGCGCGCCAGCCTGTTGTTCACGCAGGCGCACGGCTTCGGTCAGCCAGAGGGTATCGAGTGGGGTCAGTGCAGTCACACAGTGTCTCTTGATTGAATTCAGCGGTGAGCATAACCGCTGTCATGGGACTGAGCACGGTGCGTGTCAGTTCATTCGCCTGCCCTGCGACCTCTGATATCCTCGGCGCATGAAAACTCATCTCCCCCTTAGCCTGATTGCCGCCCTTGGTGAAAACCGAGTGATCGGCGTCGACAATTCCATGCCCTGGCATTTGCCGGGGGATTTCAAATACTTCAAGGCCACGACGCTCGGCAAGCCGATCATCATGGGTCGCAAGACCTGGGATTCGCTGGGCCGCCCCCTGCCCGGTCGCCTGAACCTGGTGGTCAGCCGCCAGACTGATTTGCAGCTCGAGGGCGCGGAAGTCTTCCCTTCGCTGGATGCCGCAGTCGTGCGCGCCGAGCAATGGGCGCAGGAACAGGGTGTCGACGAGGTGATGCTGATCGGCGGCGCGCAGCTTTATGCTCAGGGCCTTGCACAGGCGGATCGCTTGTACCTGACTCGCGTAGCGCTGAGCCCTGATGGCGACGCGTGGTTTCCTGAATTCGATACGGCGCAGTGGGCGCTGGTGTCCGATACTGAGAACGCGGCTGTCGACGGCAAGCCTGCCTACAACTTCGAAGTCTGGGAGCGCGTCTGATAAGCGTTTTTCGGCGCATTTGAGGTCGCTGACGAAAAACTGCAATAAAAGTGTCGCTTTTGGTTTAACTGTCGCAAATAAAGGGGCAAACGGCGTCTTTTGGCCTTTTTCGGGTCGCTGACGTACTTTTGCCTTCACAATAATTTGTTACGGTCTGCCCCTTCGTTTTTTCGACAAGGGGAAATCGCCTATGAAACTCGTGCCAAAACTGTTGGCTGCTGCCGTCTGCTTCGGGCTTGCCAGCCAGGCTACCGCGGCCACCGAATTGAAGCATTGGCCCGAGCCTGCCGCCAAGGCACTCGACGCGATGATTGCCGCCAATGCCAACAAGGGCAACTATGCGGTCTTCGACATGGACAACACCAGCTACCGCTTCGACCTTGAAGAGTCGCTGCTGCCGTACATGGAAAACAAAGGACTGATTACCCGCGAAACGCTCGACCCTTCGCTGAAGCTGATCCCCTTCAAAGACACCGCCGACCACAAGGAAAGCCTACTATCGCCTTTGCGAAATAGACGACATGGTCTGCTACCCGTGGGTCGTGCAGGTGTTTTCCGGCTTTACCCTGCAGGAGCTCAAAGGCTATGTCGATGAGCTGATGGCCCTGAAAAAGCCGATCCCGGCGACCTATTACGACGGCGATACGGTCAAGCAACTCAATGTCGAGCCGCCGCGCGTATTCACCGGGCAGACCGAGCTGTACAACAAGCTGATGGAGAACGGCATCGAGGTCTACGTGATGACCGCAGCGTCCGAAGAGCTGGTGCGCATGGTCGCCGCCGATCCGAAGTACGGCTACAACGTCAAACCGCAGAACGTGATAGGCGTCACCACCCTGCTCAAAGACCGCAAGACCGGTGAGCTGACTACCGCACGCAAGCAGATCACCGCAGGCAAATACGATGCGAAAAGCAACATGGGACTGGAGCTGACACCTTATCTGTGGACCCCGGCGACCTGGATGGCCGGCAAGCAGGCGGCGATTCTGACCTACATCGATCAGTGGAAAAAACCGGTTCTGGTCGGCGGCGATACCCCGACCAGCGACGGCTACATGCTGTTTCACAGCGTCGACGTGAGCAAGGGCGGCGTGCACTTGTGGATCAACCGCAAGGACAAGTACATGACCCAGCTGAACGGCATGATCAAGGACAATGCCGAAGCTCAGGCCAAGGAGAAGCTGCCGGTCACGGCGGACAAGAACTGGGTGATCGTCAAGCCGGACGAGATTCAGTAACGGGCTTCATACTGCGTGATCGTGCCCATGTAACCGGGCACGATCAGCACGCTCAGTCGACTTTCTCGAACTTCAGATCCCATACGCCGTGTCCGAGCTTCTCGCCACGGCGTTCGAACTTGGTGATCGGCCTTTCCGCGGGGCGCGGAACGTACTGGTTGTCTTCAGCCTGATTGCGATAACCAGGCGCTACGCTCATCACTTCCAGCATGTATTCCGCGTAAGGCCCCCAATCGGTGGCCATGTGAAACACACCGCCAACCTTGAGCTTGCTACGCACCAGTGCGGCGAATTCCGGCTGCACGATACGGCGCTTGTGGTGACGGCTCTTGTGCCACGGATCCGGGAAGAACAGCATCAGGCGATCAAGGCTGTTATCGGCGACGCAGCGGTTCAGCACTTCAATGGCGTCGCAATCGTAGACGCGCACATTGGTCAGCCCTTGGGTCAGCACACCGTTGAGCAGCGCGCCTACGCCTGGGGAGTGCACCTCGACACCTATAAAATCGTGCTCGGGAGCCGCTGCCGCCATTTCCAGCAACGAGTGGCCCATGCCGAAACCGATTTCCAGCGTGCGCGGCGCAGCGCGACCGAACACCTGATCGAAATCCACCGGCGCATCGGTCAGCGACAGGCCATACAGGGGGAGACCTTGATCAAGGCCGCGCTGCTGACCCTCGGTCATGCGACCGGCACGCATCACGAAACTCTTGATGCGGCGGTGCGGGCGCTCTTCGCCTTCTTCGACAGCAGGCGACTCTGGGTGCGGAACGTGCGAATCAGTCATCAACGGGCTCTTACTTGATCAGGCCATCCAGCGGCGAAGATGCGCTGGCATAGAGTTTTCGAGGCATGCGCCCGGCGAGGTACGCCAGACGACCGGCAATTACAGCGTGCTTCATGGCTTCGGCCATCATCACCGGCTGCTGCGCATGGGCGATGGCCGAGTTCATCAATACGGCTTCACAGCCCAGTTCCATCGCGATGGTGGCGTCGGAGGCAGTGCCGACACCGGCATCGACCAGCACCGGCACTTTGGTTTCTTCAAGGATGATCTGCAGGTTGTAGGGGTTGCAGATACCCAGACCGCTGCCGATCAGGCCGGCCAGCGGCATGATCGCGATGCAGCCGATTTCGGCCAGCTGGCGGGCGATGATCGGGTCATCGCTGGTGTAGACCATCACGTCGAAACCGTCCTTGACCAGTATCTCGGCGGCCTTGAGGCTTTCGATCACATTCGGAAACAGGGTTTTCTGGTCGGCCAGCACTTCGAGCTTGACCAGATTGCGGCCGTCGAGCAGTTCGCGGGACAGGCGGCAGGTGCGCACGGCCTCGGTTGCATCGAAGCAGCCAGCGGTGTTCGGCAAGATGGTGTAGCGATCAGGTGGCAGCACATCCAGCAGGTTCGGCTCGCCGGGGTTCTGGCCGAGGTTGGTGCGACGCACGGCAACAGTCACGATCTCGGCACCCGAGGCTTCAATGGCCAGACGGGTCTGTTCCATATCGATGTACTTGCCGGTGCCTACCAACAGACGCGACTCGAAAGTCCGACCGGCCAGGACGAAGGGCTTGTCGCTGCGAACATTGCTCATCGGAAATCCTCATAACGTGCAGATGGGGGTTGGGCTAAGTGCAGGTTGCGAACTAGCCACCGCCAATGGCATGAACCACTTCGACCTGATCGCCTTCACCCAGGACGGTCGCCGCATGCTGACTGCGCGGCACGATATCCAGGTTCAGTTCCACCGCAACCCGGCGTCCGGCAAGGTCCAGGCGGGTCAGTAATGCCGCGACGGTTTCGCCATCGGGCAATTCAAAGGGTTCACCGTTCAACTGAATGTGCATGCGAGAGCAGCCATCATTTTTGGGGGGCCAGCATTCTAGCCCGATCAGCGGGTATGACCAAGGCAAAGCCACGCCATTCGTCTCAAGCGCGATCTGCCGTGCAAGCCGTCACTCAAGGAGCAGAGCCCAACCGCCAGGCAGCCAGACCCAGCATCGACCAGCCAAACAGAAAGGCCAGACCACCGAACGGGGTGATGATGCCCAGCTTGCCGATGCCGGTCAGGGTGAGCGCGTACAGGCTGCCGGAGAACAACAGTATGCCGATAGCGAACGAGAATCCGGCCCAAGTGACGAGACGCCCGGGGATGTGCGTCGCCAGTATCGCCACACCGAGCAGGGCCAGCGCGTGGATCAGTTGGTAAAGCACACCCGTATGGAACACCGCCAGGTACTCGGCACTCAGGCGTTCCTTGAGACCGTGAGCGGCAAATGCGCCCAACGCCACACCCGTGAAGCCAAAGAAGGCAGCAAGCATCAAAAAGCTACGAAGCATCAGGAACTCCAGTGAAAAATCGTCGAAAGGCGCACGGTCTGTATAATGGGCCGCTCAACGGGTTCGGCCAAGCCATCTCTATGCTGCAGTTTATCCTTCGTCGCATCGTCAAAGCCCTGCTGTGGTTCGCCGCAGGCAGTGTTCTCGTGGTTCTGGTTCTGCGCTGGGTACCGCCACCAGGCACCGCGCTGATGGTCGAACGCAAGGTCGAATCCTGGGTCGACGGCGAGCCTATCGACCTGCAACGCGACTGGGAACCGTGGGACAGGATCTCCGACAACCTTAAAATTGCGGTCATTGCCGGCGAGGATCAGAAATTCGCAGAGCATTGGGGTTTCGACGTCGACGCCATTCAAGCGGCCATCCTGCACAACGAGCGCGGCGGCTCGATCCGTGGCGCCAGTACGCTTAGCCAGCAGGTGTCGAAAAACCTGTTCCTGTGGTCCGGTCGCAGCTACCTGCGCAAAGGGCTGGAGGCGTGGTTCACTATGCTCATCGAGCTGCTGTGGTCCAAGGAGCGCATCCTTGAGGTGTACCTGAACAGCGTCGAATGGGACGAAGGCGTATTCGGCGCGCAGGCAGCAGCGCAACATCACTTCCGCACCAACGCCAGCGCGCTTTCTGTACAGCAGGCCAGCTACCTCGCCGCCGTCCTCCCCAACCCGCGCGAGTGGAGCGCCAGCCACCCGAGCAGCTACGTCTCGCGTCGCGCCGGCTGGATTCGTCAGCAAATGCGTCAGTTGGGTGGGGATGAGTATTTGCAGGGACTCAATAGCAGCCGTCGGTGGTGATTGCGTCACAAAAGATAACGCGAAGCGTCTGAAGCGGCATGCGATGCGGAGCGACGCTCGATAGCTGGTACACAAACAAAAACGCCCA
>NZ_LJQT01000075.1:7647-15653 GCF_001400515.1 Pseudomonas meliae
AGGATCATCTCGGGGCGTTTTTTCGTCACCGGGTAGCCTTACGCAGCTATCGACGTCTTGAGCTTGTTCATCGCGCTTTTTTCCAGCTGACGAATACGCTCGGCGGAGACGTTGTACTTCTGCGCCAGGTCGTGCAGCGTGGCTTTTTCTTCTGCCAGCCAGCGCTGGTAGAGGATGTCGCGGCTGCGTTCGTCCAGCACGTCCAGCGCCTGATGCAGGTTGGCGGTGGAGTTGTCAGTCCAGTCGGAATCTTCCAGTTGACGCGCCGGGTCGTAACGGTGGTCTTCCAGATAATTGGCTGGTGACTGAAACGCACTGTCGTCATCCGCTTCGGCTGCCGGGTCAAAGGCCATGTCATGGCCCGTCAGACGGCTTTCCATTTCACGGACTTCACGCGGCTCGACGCCAAGGCTTTCAGCGACGCGATGCACCTCGTCGTTGTTCAGCCAAGCCAGACGCTTCTTCTGGCTGCGCAGGTTGAAGAACAGCTTGCGCTGCGCCTTGGTGGTGGCGACCTTGACGATGCGCCAGTTACGCAGGATGAACTCGTGAATTTCGGCCTTGATCCAGTGCACGGCAAAGGACACCAGACGCACGCCCATTTCGGGGTTGAAACGCTTCACGGCCTTCATCAGACCAACGTTACCTTCCTGAATCAGGTCAGCCTGAGCCAGACCGTAACCCGAATAACTGCGAGCGATGTGCACGACGAAGCGCAGGTGGGCGAGGACCATTTGTCGGGCCGCGTCCAGATCCTGCTCATAGTAGAGACTTTCAGCCAGTTCACGCTCCTGCTCGGGCGTCAGCAAGGGAATGCTGTTGACCGTGTGCACATAGGCCTCAAGGTTCGCACCCGGGACTAAAGCATAAGCAGGTTGCAAAGAAGTGGTCATACGAAAAAACCTCCAGCGCACAGGTTATGTGCAGTTCAGCAATAGCCAGATTGACCCGGAACCGCTAACCAAGTTCCTTGATTTTCAGAAGCCAGTCTGGTGAACGAAAAATTTGCCTCTAACGGGGCGCCAGCTCACGCAAGTGACGAGCGACCGCAATCCAGGCACCGATATACCCTAACAGAACCGCTCCAAGCAAGAGCGAAAGACCATCACCCATCGGAACACCTGCCAGCGCAAAGTCGCTTCCATAGAGACCTGCCAGCCCGACGACCGCACCGTTCAGCCAGTTCAGGCCATAAGCCAGAACGCCCCAGGACAGGATACCTGCCCCGAAACCGTACAGCGCGCCCATATAAAGGAAGGGTCTGCGCACGTAGCTGTCAGTACCGCCCACCAGCTTGATAACTTCGATTTCGATACGGCGGTTTTCAATATGTAGACGAATTGTGTTACCAATTACTAACAGCAAAGCTGAGACAAGCAAAACCGTCAAGCCGAAAACGAATCGGTCACCCAGCTTGAGGATCGCGGCCAGCCTTTCGACCCAGACCAGATCCAGTTGCGCCTGCTCGACTTTAGGCAGTTCTGCCAACCGCGTGCGCAAGGCTTCCAGCGCAGGTTTGTCCACTTCATCCGGCGTTACCAACACCACGCCTGGAAGCGGGTTCTCTGGCAATTCCTTGAGCGCCTCGCCCAGACCGGACTGTTGCTTGAATTCACCCAATGCCTGCTCGCTGCTGATGTACTCGGCATCTGCCACACCGGGCATCGACTTGATTTCATCGCGCAAGCGAGTGCCATCAGCAGTATTGGCATCCAGCTTCAGGTAGATGGAAATCTGCGCCGCACGCTGCCATGAACCACCCAGACGCTCGACATTGCTCAGTAGCAATGACAGTCCCATCGGCAAGCTCAAGGCAATCGCCATCACCAGACAGGTAAAGAAACTGCCAATCGGTTGTTTTCCCAGACGTCGCAGGCTGTCCAGCAGACTGGAGCGATGGCTTTCCAGCCACGCCGACAACAACGCACTGAAATCCGGGCCGTCATCATCATGGTCGTGACGCTGCTTTTTCTTTTTCGGCGGCACTGGATCGGCGGCCTTGGGCGCAACGCGTTCGGAAACCTTGGGGCTGCGTGTAGCACTCATACTCCGGCGTCCCCGTCACCGATCAAACGACCGCGTTGCAGGGTCAACATGCGATGGCGCATGCGGGCAATCAATGCAAGGTCGTGACTGGCGATCAGCACGCTGGTCCCCAGTCGGTTGATATCTTCAAACACGCCCATGATTTCCGCCGCCAGACGTGGGTCGAGGTTACCGGTCGGTTCATCGGCCAGCAGCAAGGCCGGGCGATGGACAATGGCGCGAGCAATCCCGACACGCTGTTGCTGACCGGTGGACAGGTCGCCGGGGTACAGCTCGGCCTTATCGGACAACGCCACACGCTCAAGGGCCGAATCGACCCGTTTGGCAATCTCGGGCTTGGACAGACCGAGGATCTGCAAGGGTAACGCGATGTTGTTGAACACCGTGCGATCGAACAGCAACTGGTGATTCTGGAACACCACGCCGATCTGACGACGCAGAAACGGGATCTGTGCGTTGCTGATCTGCCCAAGGTCCTGGCCGGCAAGCATCAGTTTGCCGGTAGTTGGACGCTCCATGGCCAGCAACAGGCGTAACAGCGTGCTTTTGCCGGCACCGGAATGACCAGTGACAAACAAAAACTCGCCGCGACGTACTCGAAAGCTCAGTTCATGCAACCCGACATGTCCATTCGGGTAGCGCTTACCGACCTGCTCGAATCGAATCATGGACGCTCCCGCTCCGCAAACAGTGCCTGAACAAAGGGTTCGGCCTCGAAGGTACGCAAGTCATCGATACCTTCACCGACACCGATATAGCGAATCGGCAAGCCGAACTGCTTGGCCAGGGCGAAAATCACGCCGCCTTTGGCTGTGCCATCCAGCTTGGTAAGCGCCAGCCCGGTCAACGTAACCGTCTGGTTGAATTGTTTGGCCTGATTGATAGCGTTCTGCCCGGTGCCCGCATCGAGGACCAGCAGGACTTCGTGAGGAGCATCTGCGTCCAGCTTGCCGATCACGCGGCGAACCTTCTTCAGCTCCTCCATCAGGTTGTCCTTGGTGTGCAGGCGACCGGCGGTGTCGGCGATCAACACATCAATGCCACGGGCCTTGGCGGCCTGCACGGCATCGAAAATCACCGAGGCGGAATCGGCACCGGTGTGCTGAGCGATGACCGGTATGTGATTACGCTCACCCCAGACCTGCAATTGCTCGACGGCTGCAGCGCGGAACGTGTCGCCCGCGGCCAGCATGACCTTCTTGCCTTCCAGTTGCAGCTTCTTGGCCAGCTTGCCGATGGTGGTGGTCTTGCCCGCGCCATTGACGCCGACCACCAGAATCACGAACGGCTTGTGCTCGGCCTTGATCACCAAGGGCTGCTCGACAGGCTTGAGCATCGCAGCCAGTTCGCCCTGCAACGAGGTGTACAACGCTTGGGCGTCGGTCAACTGCTTGCGCGCGACCTTCTGGGTCAGGCTCTTGATGATGACTGAGGTGGCTTCAACGCCGACATCGGCGGTCAGCAGACGGGTTTCGATTTCTTCCAGCAGATCATCATCGATGGCCTTCTTGCCCAGAAACAGGCTGGCCATGCCTTCGCCGATGCTGGCACTGGTCTTCGACAGGCCCTGCTTCAGGCGAGCAAAGAAGCCGACCTTGCCGGTTTCGGGCTCTTGTACCGGAGCAGGGGCCAGAGCAGGAACCACTTGCGGAACAGGCGCTACCGGTTGTGGCACAGCCTGCGCTACGACGGGTTCTGGTTCTGGTTCTGGTTCTGGTTCTGGAACAGGCTGAACCAGTAGCGGCTCGGGAGCACTCAGCGGCACGATATCAGCCACAGGTTGCGCTGCGACCGGCTCGGGCATGGCATGAGCCTGACTTTGCTCTGGAATTGGCGGGGTGATGTGCGGCTCGCGCTCGTCACTCAGTGCCACTGGCTCCTCGGTTACCGGCAAGGTCAGCCACGGCTGAGGCGACGGCGCACCTGGCTTGACATGGCCTTGCTGCGAATTCGCAACCGGCTCGACGATGCTCTCGGGTACAGATTGCGAAGCAACAGCAGGCTCAACCTGCGGCGTGGTCACAACCGGGTCGTGGACCGGATCGGGTTGCGTCGGGGATGATTCTTGTGGCGCTGGCTCGGCTTGCTGCGGTTTCTTGCGCAGCCATCCGAACAGGCCTTTCTTCTCTCCAGCCTCGGCTGGGGTCTTCTTGTCGTCGTTGGAACCAAACATGGAGGACGGCTATCTCAAGGTTGCGGGGCGCCAGAGGGCGACCCGGAAAAATTCTGACATGCAAAACAGACTGCGTTTAGGACTTCTTGTTCACTCAACGGCCGCTTGAAGCGCTACCTTTACCTGCGTTTCAGACAGGTTTCACTCGCAATCGACCAGTGAAGGCTGTCTCTGAAGCAAATGGATCAGTATCCTAACACCCCCGCGCCCGCCGACGCTAAGTTCACGCGGGCCGTCCTACAGGTTCAAACTACGAATGAATGCTCTAGCCCGCCGCGCCGCAGGCCTGCTGCTCAGCACTATTTGTCTGCCCTTGACAGCATTGGCTGCTGATTCGCAACCGACCCATGAATTTACCCTGGACAATGGCCTGAAAGTTGTCGTCCGCGAAGACCACCGCGCTCCGGTGGTGGTTTCCCAGATCTGGTACAAGGTCGGCTCCAGCTACGAAACGCCGGGCCAGACCGGCCTGTCCCATGCGCTTGAGCACATGATGTTCAAGGGCAGCAGCAAGACCGGACCGGGTGAATCCTCGCTGATTCTGCGCGATCTGGGCGCTGAAGAGAATGCGTTCACCAGCGATGACTATACCGCCTACTATCAGGTCCTGGCCCGCGATCGTCTGAGCGTAGCGCTGGAACTGGAAGCCGATCGCATGGCAACCCTGAAATTGCCCGCCGACGAATTCAGCCGCGAGATCGAAGTCATCAAGGAAGAGCGTCGCCTGCGCACCGATGACAAGCCGATGGGCAAGGCATTCGAACGCTTCAAGGCGACGGCCTACCCTGCAAGCGGCTATCACACGCCGACCATTGGCTGGATGGCGGACCTGGAGCGCATGAAGGTTGAAGAGCTGCGCCACTGGTACGAATCCTGGTATGCGCCGAACAACGCCACGCTGGTGGTGGTTGGCGATGTGCAGCCGGACGAGGTCAAAGCCCTGGCAGAGCGTTTCTTCGGGCCGATCCCGCGCCGCGACGTGCCGCCCTCGAAAAAACCGCTGGAACTGGCCGAGCCGGGCGAGCGCAAGATCACTCTGCACGTCAAAACCCAGTTGCCGAGCCTGATTTACGGCTTCAACGTGCCAAGCGTTGCGACCGCTGAAGACCCACGTTCGGCGAATGCCCTGCGCCTGATTGCGGCACTGCTCGACGGTGGTTACAGCGCACGCATTTCCTCACGCCTGGAACGTGGCGAAGAACTGGTCTCCGGCGCATCGTCGCGCTACGACGCATTTGCTCGCGGCGACAGCCTGTTCATGATCAGCGCTACACCCAACCTGCAAAAGAAAAAGACCCTGACCGATGTGGAAGCCGGCATCTGGCGTCTGCTCGACGAGCTGAAAACCAAGGCACCGTCGGCCGAAGAACTGGAGCGCGTTCGGGCTCAGGTCATTGCGGGCGTGGTCTATGAACGCGACTCGATTACCAGCCAGGCGACCATGATCGGCGAGCTTGAAACCGTCGGTCTGTCCTGGAAGCTGATAGACAATGAACTGGAGGCGCTGCAAAGCGTGACCCCGCAAGACATCCAGAAAGCAGCCAATACCTATTTCACCCGTGAGCGCCTCAGCGTTGCGCACGTTCTGCCTGAGGAGAAAGCCAAATGATCACGCGCAACGCTCCACGTCATGCGCTGCTTGGCCTGATCCTGGCCGGTTCACTCGGCACCTTTGTCGCATTGCCAGCCGTGGCAGACAACGCCGCCCCTGCCGAGCAGGGCCAGACCACTCCTGCACTGGGCAGCAACCTGCAAACCCTCAAGGAACTGGACGGCAAGGCGCCGGCCCGTCGTGCCCTGAACATACAAACCTGGAATACCGCCGAGGGTGCCAGGGTGCTGTTCGTGGAATCACGCGAATTGCCGATGTTCGACATGCGCCTGACATTCGCCGCAGGCAGCAGCCAGGACCAGAAATCGCCCGGCATTGCCCTGTTGACCAACGCCATGCTCAACGAGGGCGTCAAAGGCAAGGACGTCAATGCCATCGCTCAGGGCTTCGAAGGCCTGGGAGCGGATTTCAGCAACGGTTCCTACCGTGACATGGCGGTCACGTCCTTGCGCAGCCTGAGTGCTGCCGACAAGCGCGACCCGGCACTGAAGCTGTTCAGCGAAGTCGTGGGCAAGCCCACCTTCCCTGCCGACTCTCTGGCCCGTATCAAAAACCAGTTGATCGCCAGCTTCGAGACTCAGAAACAGAACCCCGGCGCTATCGCCAGCAAGGAACTGTTCAACCGTCTCTACGGCGACCATCCCTACGCTCACCCGAGCGAAGGCGACGCAAAAAGCATCAATGCCATTACCCTGGCTCAGCTCAAGGCTTTCCACGCCAAAGGCTATGCGGCAGGCAACGCGGTGATTGCTCTGGTAGGCGATCTGTCGCGAGACGAAGCGCAAGCCGTCGCGGCGCAGGTTTCCGCCTCGCTGCCCAAAGGCCCGGCGCTGGCGAAGGTCGCCGATCCGGTTGAACCGAAGGCAGGCACCACGCATATCGAATTCGCGTCCAACCAGACCCACCTGATGCTCGCGCAACTGGGCATCGACCGTAACGACCCGGATTACGCGGCGCTGACCGTGGGTAACTCGGTACTGGGTGGTGGCGGCTTTGGCAGTCGACTGATGACCGAAGTGCGGGAAAAACGCGGCCTGACCTACGGTGTGTCGTCAGGCTTCACCGCCATGCAGGTTGCCGGACCGTTCATGATCGGCCTGCAAACGCGTGCGGAAATGAGCGAAAACACCCTCAAGCTGGTGCAGGACATCGTTCGCGACTTCCTCGCCAACGGCCCGACCCAGAAAGAAGTCGACGATGTGAAACGCGAACTGACCGGCAGCTTCCCGCTCACCGCAGCCAGCAATTCGGCCATCGTGGGTCAGCTAGGTGCAATCGGCTTCTACAACCTGCCGCTGACCTACCTTGAGGACTACATGGCCGCCGCCCAGAGCGTGACCGTCGAACAGGTGAAAGCTGCGATGAGCAAGCACCTGAGCGCCGACAAGATGGTCATTGTTACCGTTGGCCCGACCGTCGAGCAAAAGCCACTGCCGGCACCGACCGACAAACCCACTCGCCAACCTGTAGGGGTCCCGGAACACTGATGGCCAATCCACGTCCGAAGGGCCACAACGGCCTGGGTCAGCTTCGTATCATCGGCGGAGAATGGGGCAGCCGTCGCCTGACCTTCCCCGACGCCCCCGGCCTGCGCCCGACGCCTGATCGCGTGCGCGAAACCCTGTTCAACTGGCTGGCGCCCTACATCGCTGGTGCCAGGGTGCTGGACGTTTTCACTGGCAGCGGCGCACTGTATTTCGAAGCCCTGTCCCGTGGCGCCAGCATGGGCCTGGCGCTGGACAGCAACGCGGCAGCCATCGCCAGCCTGCGCCAGAACCTCAACGCACTGAACTGCACCAGCGGCCAGGTCTCCCAGACCGACGCCCTGCGCCATCTGGAAACAGCCACGGCATCGCCCTTTGACGTGGTGTTCCTCGACCCGCCCTTCCATCAAGGCCTGCTGGCTTCAGCCTGCAACCTGCTGGAAAGCCACGGCTGGCTGGCCGACACTGCCTGGATCTACACCGAAAGCGAAACCCCGCCATCGACCACCGGCTTGCCGGGAAGCTGGCGATTGCACCGCGAGAAAAAGGCTGGTCAGGTGTATTACGCGTTGTGGCAGCGGGGCCAGGGCTGACAGCTCACGAACCAATGCTCCGCGTTTGGCATGCAGCTCTGAACGTTCCGCGTCCTGTTGACGACGCATAGCGTCATGAAAGGCATTCCCACGCTGGA